>NZ_DCKA01000008.1:0-30116 GCF_002320215.1 Alistipes sp. UBA1686 | reverse complement strand
GTCCAAACTTTGGGGTGCACATCATTCGAATCTCCCTCACTCTCATGCCCGACAATTTATTTGTTGCAGCATGCATCTTCAGCTTTCTCGGCGCAGCACGACTTGGTCGAATCGCACTTCTCGGCGCAGCAGGATTTGGTCGAGTCACATGCCTCGGCATCGCACTTCGCGTCGCAGCCGGCGCAAGCCGAAGCTTCGGTCGCAGCAGCGGCAGCCCCGCTCTCGGCAGCCTTCTTGTTCGAATTACCGCAGCAGCTTACCATTGCTACGGCAGCCATGACGACAACAAAAGAAAAAATCTTTTTCATAAGCGTTAAAGGTTTAATTATTAGTTATTCTGTAACGTCGCAAAGATATATATTCGTAAGAATATTGCAAATAAAAATTTCCGATATTTTCAAGGCGTGCGTATGTTGTTGGCAAGCAGGGGCATAGGCTGCACGCAGACCGTGCCACGCGCCGAAAACGGAGCAGGGAATCCAACCTTTCAGTTCAAAAGGTCTGCCATGGAGAACTCCTCGCTCTTCACGAATGCCTTGGGGAATGTCGATGCGATCTTACCCTTCAGGATGATGGCCTCCTCCGCCGTCAGGCAGTTTCCCACCACGACCTTGAAATAGGGATTCTCGTATACCGGGTATACCATGATCCCGGGATAGGTCTCCTTGAAAAGGGCTTCCGCGGCAAAGGCCCCGGCGCGGGCATCCTGCCCGTTGTCGAAGAAGATGCAGACCCTGTAACCGCGCAGCCGCAGGCGCTGCCCTCCGCGCGAAGCGTCGTCGACAGCCTTCTCCGCATCGCCGTACTCGGTAACGGTGACCCTGGCCGTGCCGAACGCAGCGTCGGAGACCACCGGGGCGGCCAGGCGCTCCTTGAAGGCATCGAGCGACTGCGCCCGCAGCGGAGCGAAAGCCGCCGCGGCGAAAATCACCGCTATGAAAGTCGTCAGTCTGCGCATTACTCGTCCAGATAGTTTTTCACGTCCTGCAAGGACAGCCCAAAGATATTCAAAAATTCCGACAACGGCACCATCTCTTCCGAATTTTTTACCGAAGCCGGCCCCCCGCGCCCCTCGACCGCAAACGAAACGGCGACCTGCGAAATATCGTCCTCGCGGATTTTTTTCACCATCACGTAATAGGCCATCGGGTCGGTAGTTCTCACGCGCCACAGCGACGTAAAACTTCCGGTCGTCCGGCGCGGCACCTCGACACGGCCGTGGAGGATGATGCTCATCACGCGGCTCCCGGCGTAGAAGAGATCGACCTTCGCACGCTCCAGCACCAGTTTGTACCCCGTGCCGTTCTTCACGCGCACTACGGCCTCGGCGCCGCCCATCCCCTTGCGTTCGACCTTTTCGACCGCTTCCAGACGGATATTGCGCCGGGCCTTCTCGACCGCCCGGCGGCACGAAACCATCGGCAGCACCATCGCCGTGAGCAATATGCAGTATAACCATTTCCTCATCGCTGGCCGGTATATATCTGCGCGATCCCGAAACTCTGGCTCCGGGCCCGGCAGCCGCGGAACCCCGCCCGCTCCATCATGGACATGAACTCCGCGGGCGCAGGGAACTCCCCGACCGAGGCAGGCAGGTATTCGTAGGCACGTTTGTCCTTGGACACCATGCCGCCGATGCGCGGCAGTATCTTATAGGTATAGAACTCGTACAGCACCCGGAACAGCCGGTTGCGGGGACGCGAGAACTCCAGTATAACGACCTTGCCCCCGGGTTTTATTGTGCGGGCCATCTCGCGCAGGCCGGCCTCCAGGTCGCCGAAGTTGCGCACGCCGAACGCTACGGTCACCACGTCGACCGAAGCGTCCGAGACTCGCAGGTGCTCCGCGTCGCCCACATCGAGCACGACCCGCTCGTCGAGGCCGCGGGCGGCGACCTTGCAACGCGCCACGTCGAGCATCTTTTCCGAGAGGTCGACGCCCAGCACGTGCACGTCCCGTATGCGGCGTGCCATCTCGATCGCCAGGTCGCCCGTTCCGGTCGCCACGTCCAGGATACGGTGCGGGCGGCTGCGGCGCACGATGCGCACCACGCGGCGGCGCCAGATGCGGTCGATGTTCATCGAGAGCGTATGGTTCAGCAGGTCGTATTTGGGTGCGATGTTGTCGAACATTTCGCGCACCTCCTCCTTCTTGGTCTGTCCGATGTTATAGGGTTTCACGGTCATTCGTAACGGATTGATTCGTCGGGTTTCACGGTCGATACTATATAGGTCGGCACCACGAGCAGCGCGACGATCGCCGCCACGGCACCGGCATTCAGCGCCAGCCACCAGCCCCACCCCAGCGAAATAGGGACTTCGGAGAGCAGATACCCCTCGGAGCTAAGCCGCACGACATGGAAATACCGCTGCACGAAGCACAGCCCCAGCCCCACAGCATTCCCCCACGCCAGGCCGCGCAGGGTGATGAACGACGCCCGCCACAGGAACACCTGCCGCAGCTGGCCGTTGCGCATGCCGAAGGCCTTGAGCAGGCCGATCATCCGCGTGCGTTCGAGCACGAGGATCAGCAGCGCCGAGGTCATGTTGAAAAAAGCCACCACGAGCATGATGACGATTATCACGGCGGCATTCACGTCGTGCGCCTTGAGCCAGTCGAAGATGCTGGCATAAAGTTCCGTCACGCTCGTGACGGCCAGGTTCGCCGTGGCGTCGTCCTCGTCGTAGAGGAGCGTATGCCCCAGCCTGCGGGCGAAATCGTCCGCCCCGGCCAGGTCGTCGGTAAAGACCTCGTATCCCGAAATCTCGTCCGGCGCCCAGTCCGAGAGGCGCTGCACGTTGCGCAGGTCGGTCAGGATGACCGTGTTGTCCATCTCGTCCATCCCCGACGAGTAAATCCCCGCCACCTTGAACCGGTCGCGGCGCGGCGTGTCGCCGGCCTCGACGAAGAGCATCTCCACACGGTCGCCCACGCCGAGCATCAGCCGGTCGGCCAGGCTGCGCGAAAGCAGGATGTCCTTCGTGCGGATCGAATCCCCCACGCGGGGCAAATCCCCGTCGACGAGCCATCCGCGGAAGGCCGACCAGTCATAGGCCGTATCCACCCCCTTGAGCATCACCTCGCCCACGGCGTCGGCCGTACGGACGATGCCACCCTTGACGGCATACGGAGCCATCGAAGCGAATCCCCGGGTCGAGCGGATCAGCCCTTCGGTGCGGGCGCTGCGGCGCACGGGCTCCGAATCGAGCGTCCCGACACCCCGCACGTCGGTCACGACGGTATGCGCCGCAAAGGCCGTTACCTTGCGTGCCACCTCGTGCTTGAACCCCATGATCACGGCCATGGCCAGGATCATCACTGCCACGCTCAACGCCACGGAAATCACGGCGATACGCTCCATCACCCCGGGTTTGTTATCCGGGGTGTGCTGCGCCGTCCGGCGGGCGATGAAAAAGGCAAGGTTCACGGCTGCTGATTTTGCTGGAAAATTTATGCAAAGAAACACAATTATTTCGTATTTTTGTCCGAAATAACCCAATTAATTGGAAGCCCCGCTTCGTGCAGGCGGGATCCGGGGGGGGGCACGGACACGAAACCCGGCGGTTCCGGAAACAGCCGGGGGCAAACCGGCCACCCCCAAGGGACGGCTTCCGACATGGGGCGACACAAACATATTCACGTTATTCGGATGAAAAAACAGGCTTTGGTCACAGGGGCCACATCGGGCATTGGACGCGCCACGGCGCTCCGGCTCGCGGCGGAAGGCTACAACATCATAGCGACGGGACGGCGCAGCGAAAGGCTCGAAACGCTCCGCCGCGAAATCGAGGCGGCAGGCGGCCGCTGCACGACGCTCACGTTCGACGTCCGCAGCGAAGAGGCCGTGCGCCGCAACCTCGAACCGCTCGGGCGCGTCGACCTGCTGGTCAACAACGCCGGGCTTGCGGCCGGGCTCGAACACATCGACAAGGGGGAGACGGCCGACTGGGACGCCATGATCGACACCAACGTCAAGGGGCTGCTTTATGTCACGCGCGTCATCACCCCCAAGATGGTGGCCGCAGGCGGCGGACACGTCTTCAACATCGGGTCGATCGCCGGCACGGAACCCTACGAGAACGGCGCCGTATACTGCGCTTCGAAGCACGCCGTGCACGCCATCTCGCAGGCCATGCGCGCCGACCTGCTCGCCAGCGGCATCAAGGTGACGGAGATCCGTCCGGGCATGGTCGAGACGGAGTTCTCCGAGGTGCGCTTCCACGGCGACAAGGAGCGCGCCGACCGGGTTTACGACGGCGTCGAGCCGCTCACCGGCGAAGACATCGCCGAGGCAATCGCATGGGCGGCACAATTACCGGCCCATATGACCGTTAATGAAATGGTACTGATGCCCTCACAGCAGGCGGGCGCATATTACACACACAGAAAAAACTAAACGACTATGACACACATGCTTTTCACCCTGCTCCAGGCAGGATACTACGCCGAACCGGCCTCCGGTGCGGCACACTATTCGGCGGCGACGATGGGAATGTTCGTCCTGATCATCGTCATCGGTATCGCCGGCTATGCCGTGCAGGCACGCCTGCAATCGGTCTTCCGCAAATATTCGAAGGTACAGTTCCCCGGCGGCCTCACGGGCGCCGAGGTGGCCGAGAAGATGCTCCGCGACAACAACATCCATAACGTCAAGGTGACGCACGTGGGCGGAAACCTGACCGACCACTTCAACCCGCAGACGATGACCGTCAACCTGAGCGACAGCGTCTATTCGTCGACGAGCGTCGCAGCGGCAGCCGTGGCGGCGCACGAGTGCGGGCACGCCGTGCAACATGCCCGGGGCTACGCCCCCCTGACGCTGCGCTCGCAGTTGGTACCCATCGTGCAGTTCTCCTCGACCGCAGCCACGTGGGTCATCATCCTCGGACTGGTGATCCTCGCCACGACGCAGAACGAACTGCTGTGCTGGATCGGCGTGGGGCTGATCGCCATGTCGGCGGTCTTCTCGCTGGTGACGCTGCCCGTCGAATACAACGCCTCGGCACGCGCGCTGGAATGGCTGCAGGTCAGCCGCACGATGCAGGGCGCACAGCTCGCGCAAGCCCGGGAAGCCCTCTCATGGGCAGCGCGCACCTACCTCGTAGCAGCTCTCAGCGCCATCGCCTCGGTGCTTTACTACGTCTTCCTGATCCTCGGGCGACGCGACTAAACGGCCGATGAATACCCCCGAAAAAGACTACTCCCACCGGGGATGGATCGCGGCCCTGGCGCTGATCGCAGTGCTTGGGGCCGTGAGTTTTATCCCCCCGCAAAGCCTCGGCGGCGTCAAGCTCCGCCGGGCCAACATCCTGTCGGACATCCTGTCGTTCGAGGACGCCGCGGCGGAAGCCGCCGAACCGGCGCTCTTCGACGAGGACGATTTCCACGTCGACATGGCACAGGTCGCCCGGCGCATCGAGGCCGAGCGCATCGAAGCGGACACAGCGCCCCGCCCCGTGCAAACCATCTTCGAATGGCTGCTGCGGCAAGACAGCTCCGGCCGCAGGGCGGTAGTCCCCGACACGGTGCGGCTCAACCCGGCGCTCGTGGCGATCGAGCAGTTCGCCCCGGCCGATTCGGGACGTCTCAGGGCATTCTACGACACGCTGCTCTATGCCCGCCGTCCGGTGCGCATCGCCGTACTGGGCGACTCGTTCATCGAGGGCGACATCCTCACGGCCGACCTGCGCGAGAAGCTGCAACAGGCCTACGGCGGGGGCGGCGCGGGCTTCGCCCCGATGGCATCGCCCCTGACGGCCTTCCGGCGCACGATCAAAACCCAGTCGAAAGGCTGGACGGCATACAACATCATGCAGCGCAAAGCGGCGCCCCAGAACCTGCGCGGGCACTTCTTCGTCTCGGGCTGGGTGTGCCAGCCCTCGGAGGGCGCCTCCACGCGGTGGGAAAACACCGACTACCGGCAGCGGCTCGACTCCTGCACCGCGGCACGGGTGTTCTTCATCAGCCCCGGCGACAGCCGCATCGAACTGACGCTCAACGATTCGCTCCGCCGCGAATTCGAGGTCGAAGGAGCCGCCGCCGTCCGGCAGGTCACGGTCACGGCGCCCCATATCCGTTCGCTGGCATTCAAGGTGAACTCCGGGACGGAAGGGTTCATCGGCTACGGCGCCGTCTTCGAAGCCGACGGCGTCGTGGTCGACAACTACTCGGTGCGCAGCAACAACGGGCAGGCGATGTTCTGGACGAACCCGTCGGTCAACGCGCAGGTCAACGACCTGGCGGGTTACGACCTGGTGATCCTGCAATACGGGCTCAACATCATGCAAACGGGGGTGCACAACTACACCAACTACGCCCGACAGATCGAGAAAATGGTCGTCTACGTACAGCAGTGCTTCCCCACGGCGGCCGTGCTGGTACTGGGCGTAAGCGACCGTTCGGTGAAGACCGACACAGGCTTCGAACCCATGGACGCCATCCCCTACATGCTCGACTACCAGCGCGGGGCTGCGGAAAACACGGGCGCGGCATTCTGGCCGACCTGCGACGCCATGCGTTCGCTGGGCGGCATGGAACAGTTCGTCGCCAACGGCTGGGCCGGCAAGGACTACACGCACATCAACTACGCCGGCGGGCGCCGCGTGGCCTGGTCGCTCGTCGATGCGATCAACGCCGGGGCGTACGAAGCCCATGCCGCCGCTGAAGCCGCACGCATCCGCCGCCAGGCCGAGCAGGCCGTACTCGACAGCACCAGGCTGCTGAAGATCGACCGGGAGATGCTGCCCGTCCGTGCAATCGAAAACCTCAACGCACCCCGGAAATGACACTCCCCGCAACGGACGGCATCCTGGAAAAACTGCAGGCGCTGCTCGCGTACGACGCCTCTTCGCCGCTGATTTTCAGCAGCGGGCTGTTCCTGTTCCTCTTCGCCGGGTTCATGCTCATATACAATGCTTTCCGCCGTGCGCCAATGGCCCGTATCGTCTACGTCATCCTTTTTTCGCTCTATTTCTACTACAAATCAAGCGGCATCTATTTCCTGCTGCTCATCTTCGCCGCCACGAGCGACTTCCTGATCGCGCAGGGCATCTACCGCGTGCGGAGCCGCGCCGCGAAACGGTGGCTCGTCGTACTGAGCGTCATGGTGAACCTCGGGATGCTGGGATATTTCAAATACACCAACTTCCTGGTCGACATCGCCAACCAGATGTTCGGGCAGGGGTTCCTCCAATTCCAGAACATCTTCCTGCCGGTCGGCATCTCGTTCTTCGTGTTCCAGTCGATGAGCTACACGATCGACATCTACCGCGGGCAGCTCAAACCGCTCGGCAACTGGTGCGACTACCTTTTCTACCTCTCGTTCTTCCCCCAGCTGGTCGCAGGCCCGATCGTCCGGGCCCGGGACTTCATCCCCCAGATCCGCCGCAACCCGGTCGTCGTGACGCGCGAAATGTTCGGCACGGGAGTCTTCCTGATCCTTACGGGACTCTTCAAGAAGGCGATCATTTCAGACTACATCTCGCTCAATTTCGTCGACCGCATCTTCGACGAGCCGCTGCTCTATTCGGGCTTCGAGTGCCTGGCGGGCATCTACGGCTATGCCTTGCAGATCTACTGCGATTTCTCGGGCTATTCCGACATGGCGATCGGCATCGCCCTGCTGCTGGGCTTCCGCTTTCCCAAGAACTTCGACGCCCCGTACAAGTCGGCCACCATCACCGAATTCTGGCGCAGGTGGCATATCTCGCTCTCCTCGTGGCTGCGCGATTACCTCTACATCTCGCTGGGCGGCAACCGCAAAGGCAAACTGCGCACCTACGGCAACCTGCTCGTCACGATGGTGCTGGGTGGGTTGTGGCACGGTGCGGCGATCCGTTTCATCCTCTGGGGCACGCTGCATGGCGTAGCGCTGGCGCTGCATAAACTGTGGATGGCCGTCGTCCCGGGGGCCAAGGCCACCGGGGCGCAGATGCACTGGTGGAGCCGTGCGGCGGGCGTCTTCTTCACGTTCAACCTCGTCTGCCTGGGCTGGCTGATGTTCCGCGCCGAGTCGATGCAGACCGTCGAACTGATGCTGCACCAGATCTTCTCCAACTTCAACGTCCCAATGATCCCGCAGGTCATCGCGGGCTACGCGGGTGTCTTCGCCCTGATCGGTGCGGGCTACCTGCTCCATCTCATGCCGGGCTGCGTCGACCGCGCGGCACAGCGCCTGGTAGCCAACGCCCCGCTGGTGTTGCAGGTCGTGATGGCCGCCGCGATGATCTGGTGCGTGATGCAGATCAAATCGAGCGACATACAACCGTTCATCTACTTTCAGTTTTAAAATGCGTATGACGGCCGCCTTGCATCCCGGTATGTTCTTCCCGCGGCCGACGGCCGTGTTTGCAAGTCTGGCCCCACCCCAAGCCCCTGCTGAGGGAAAGCTTCCCGCAATGCGGCAAAAACAGCCCACAGCCATTTACGACAAATCCATCGACCCATGTATACTTTCGACCACGGCCTGTTCATGGCCCTCAATTTCGACGGCGGCACGGCCCTCGACCGCGTGATGCTCACCATCTCGGGCACGGCGATGTGGCTGCCGCTCTATGCATTGATCCTGTGGCTGGTATGGCGCCGCAGCGGCTGGCGTGGCATGCTGATCTTCCTGGTACTGATGCTTCTCGCCCTGGGGCTGTCGGACATAGTTTCGGGCATCTTCAAGCATAACGGCCTGCTGGGCGACATGCTGCCGCAGTTCGAACCGCGCCCGCGGCCGATGTTCACCCCCTCGCTCGAAGGGCTGGAGATCACGCCCGATTCGCTGCGCGCCCTGCGCCGTGCGGCAATGCCGCATGATTGGGCAGTGCACGTCCCGCCCGAGGCCGTAAGCAGCATGTACGGCACCGTCTCGGCGCACGCGGCCACGATCGTCGCGCTGGCCGTACTCTCGTGCGGTGCGATCCGCCGCAAGTGGTTCACCGCCCTGATGGTCGTCTGCACCCTCGTCATCTGCTATTCGCGCATCTACCTGGGCAAGCATTTCCCGATGGATATCGTATGGGGCACGCTCGTCGGCCTGGGACTGGGCTACGCCGCCCTGCGGGGCTACCTCAGGCTGGCACAGAGCCGGAACAGACGATTCACCCACCCCGGCTGAAGCATATTTGCGCAGAATTTATTAACTTTGCACGGTCAATAGTCCAAACATTCAAAAACACAAGATATGAGCATCGAACTCAGTGAACAGGAACAGCTCCGGAGGCAGTCGCTTGCAGCCCTGCGCGAGCTCGGCATCGACCCCTATCCCGCCGCCCGCTATGAAGTGACGGCCACGGCACGGGAGATCGCCGACAACTACGACGAGGCCCGAGGCAACTACCAGGACATTCGCATCGCAGGCCGCATCATGTCGCGCCGCATCATGGGCAGCGCCTCGTTCTTCGAATTGCAGGATCACACGGGCCGCATCCAGGTCTACATCCGCCGCGACGACGTCTGCCCCGAAGGAGACCCCACGCTATACAACACGGTGTTCAAGAAACTGCTCGACATCGGCGATTTCATCGGCGTCGAGGGCTTCGCGTTCCACACCAACACGGGCGAACTGTCGGTGCACTGCCGCAAGTTCACGGTGCTCTCGAAGTCGATCCGCCCGCTGCCCGTCGTCAAGGCCAAGGACGGCCAGACGTTCGACGCCTTCACCGACCCCGAAGTCCGCTACCGCCAGCGCTACGTCGACCTGGTGGTGAACCCGCAGGTGCGCGACGTATTCGTCCGGCGCGCCAAGATCGTCGCCACGATGCGCCAGTTCTTCAACGAGCGCGGCTACGTCGAGGTGGAGACCCCGATCCTGCAGCCGATTCCGGGCGGCGCCTCGGCACGCCCGTTCATCACGCACCACAATGCGCTCGACATCGACCAGTACCTGCGCATCGCCAGTGAGCTGTACCTCAAGAAACTGATCGTCGGCGGATTCGACGGCGTATACGAGTTCGGCAAGAATTTCCGCAACGAGGGCATGGATCGCACGCACAACCCCGAATTCACCGTCATGGAGATTTACGTGGCCTACAAGGACTACCTCTGGATGATGGAGTTCACCGAGCAGATGCTCGAACGGGTGGCCGTGGCCGTGAACGGCACGACGGAGCTGACGCTCGACGGCAAGCAGATCTCGTTCAAGGCACCGTTCCGCCGCCTGACGATGACCGACGCCATCCGCGAGAAAACGGGCTACGACATCACGGGGCAGAGCGAGGAGCAGCTCCGCGAAGCCTGCAAGCGCCTCGGCGTCGAAATCGACGACACGATGGGCAAGGGCAAGCTGATCGACGCCATCTTCGGGCAGTACTGCGAGGAGGAGTTGATCCAGCCCACGTTCGTGTGCGATTACCCGCGCGAAATGTCGCCGCTCTGCAAGCGCCACCGCTCGAACCCCGACCTCACGGAACGTTTCGAACTGTTCGTGAACGGCAAGGAGCTGTGCAACGCCTACTCGGAGCTCAACGACCCGATCGACCAGCTGGAACGCTTCCAGGAACAGTTGCGGCTGAGCGAAAAGGGCGACGACGAGGCCATGTTCATCGACATGGATTTCGTACGCGCACTGGAATACGGCATGCCGTCGTGCTCGGGCATGGGCATAGGCATCGACCGCCTCACGATGTTCATGACCGACCAGGCTTCGATCCAGGACGTGCTCTTCTTCCCGCAGATGCGCCCCGAAAAAAAGGTCGTGAACGACCCCGTGGAGAAATACACCGCCGCCGGCATCCCCGAAGAGTGGGTGCCCGTGATCCAGAAAATGGGGTACATCACGGTCGAGGCCTTGAAGAAACTCGCCCCGGGCAAGTTCTTCAACGACCTGTGCGGCTTCAACAAAAAGAACAAGCTCGGCCTGAAGGCCCCCTCGATCGAGGAGGTCAAAAAATGGTGCGAGGAATAACGTGACAATTCGGATTTTAACAATAAAAACCTAAGAAAATGAGAAAGAAAATTGTTGCCGGCAACTGGAAGATGAATACGCTTCCCGCCGAAGGTGTAGAACTGGCCAAAGGCATCGCAGCCGGCCGCGGCGAGGTATGCTCGTGCGTCAACTTCATCGTGTGCCCCCCCTTCACGCACCTTTCGCAGGTCGCCGAGGCACTCAAGGGTTCGGACATCGCCCTCGGGGCACAGGACTGCGCCACGGAGGCCAAAGGCGCCTATACGGGCGAGATCGCCGCTTCGATGATCGCGGCGCTGGGTTGCAAATACGTGATCCTCGGCCACTCGGAGCGCCGCCAGTACTACGGCGAAACCTCCGCTACGCTCAACAAGAAGATGGCGCAGGCTTACGCCAACGGCCTGACCCCGATCTACTGCGTAGGCGAGAACCTCGAAGAGCGTGAGGCCGGCAAACACTTCGACGTGGTGAAGGCCCAGATCGAGGAGGTGGTTTACAACCTCACCGAAGAGGAGTACAAGAACCTCGTGATCGCATACGAGCCCGTATGGGCTATCGGCACCGGCAAGACCGCCTCGGCCGAGCAGGCACAGGAAATCCACGCTTACATCCGCCAGGTGCTGGCAGCCAAATTCGGCGCGGCAGCACAGGATACCGCCATCCTCTACGGCGGTTCGTGCAAGCCCTCGAACGCACCGGAGCTCTTCGCCAAGGAAGACGTCGACGGCGGCCTGATCGGCGGCGCAGCCCTCAAGGCCGAGGATTTCCTTGGCATCGGCAAAGGCTTTGCGAAATAAACCGACTCCGACACACAGAACGAATCCCCGGAACGTTGCATGTTCCGGGGATTTTTTCAAACTTTCCTTGAAAACCATTGGCCCGCACGAAGCCGGAAGAGGGATATGAAAGCGGAAAGTCCCGATAAGGGCACCATTGCCCAAGTCTATCTGCTCCGCCCGGTACTCCCGCACCTCCGGACACGGATACCCAAGGTCGAAAACATAAAGATGCCGGTCGCCTACGGGATCGAAAAGCCCAGGTTCGTCCGTCCGAACCGGCAGGCAACCGCCCTCCCCGGCAAACAAGCAACCGATACCCGGCCAAAAAGCAGGGCTGACGACAAGCCCCGGCATCCCGGACAAAAAAAGGGACGACCCACATCGGGGTCGTCCCTTTTTCTGACAGCAGACGCGAATTTACATCTTCTTGCCTACGTTGGTTTTCTTGGCAACCTTCGGGGCTGCAACCTTGGCAGACTTCGGAGCCGCGGGCTTCGCAGCCTTCGGAGCGGCAGCCTTTTTAGGTGCGGCCTTCTTGGCTTCGCCTTCCACGACCGTAGCCTCCTCGACCGCATCGGTCTTCTTGGCTGCGGGCTTGCGCGAACGGCGCGTCTTGGGCTTGGCTTCGGCAGCAGCTGCGGGAGCGATGCCCAGCGTGTAAGCGTCGTTGAAGTCAACGAACTCGATGATGCACATGTCGGCAGCATCGCCCAGACGGAAGCCGGTCTTCAGGATGCGGGTATAGCCGCCCGGACGCTCGGCGATCTTCGGAGCGATGGTGCGGAACAACTCGGTTACGGCCTCTTTCTGCTTGAGGTACGAGAAGACGATGCGGCGCGAGTGCGTCGAGTCATCCTTCGACTTGGTCACCAGCGGTTCGATGAACTGGCGAACGGCCTTGGCTTTGGCAACGGTAGTCTCGATACGCTTGTGCAGGATGAGCGACGAAGCCATATTCGACATCAACGCTTTACGGTGTCCTGCCTGGCGGCCAAGGTGGTTGAAATTCTTATTGTGTCTCATAATTAATCTTTGTCAAGTTTGTAGATTGATACGTCCATACCGAACTTCAGGTTGAGCGAGGTCAGCAGCTCGTCGAGCTCCGTGAGCGATTTCTTACCGAAGTTGCGGAACTTCAGCAGGTCGTTGCGGTTGAGCTTCACGAGATCCCCCACGGTGTCCACGTCGGCGGCTTTCAGGCAGTTCAGGGCGCGGACGCTCAGATCCTGATCCGAAAGCTTGGTCTTCAGCAGCTGGCGCATGTGGAGTACATCCTCATCGAACTCTTCGGTACCGTTGGTATCCTCCATGTTGACGGTGATCTTCTCGTCGGAGAAGAGCATGAAGTGCTGGATAAGGATCTTTGCAGCCTCTTTCAGAGCCTCTTTGGGGTGAATCGACCCGTCGGTAGTAATCTCCAGGTTCAACTTCTCGTAGTCGGTCTTCTGCTCGACACGGTAGTTGTCGATGGAATACTTTACGTTCTTGATCGGCGTGAAGATCGAGTCGATCGGGAGGGTGCCGAACTCGCACTCGGCGGGGGTATTCTCCTCTGCCGAAACGTAGCCGCGCCCCTTGCCGATCGTGAGGGTCATCTGCATCTTCGTGCCGGGCGCGAGGTGGCAGATCACCAGATCGGGGTTCAACACCTTGAAGAACGAAAGGTAATTTGAAATATATCCGGCAGTCAGCTCCGTCACACCCGCAACGTTAATGGAAACCTTTTCGGCATCCTGATTATCGACTGTGCGGATAAAACGAACCTGCTTCAGATTGAGGATGATGTTCAACATATCCTCCATCACGCCGGGGATAGCGGCAAACTCGTGGTCGACACCGGCTACCTTGACAGTCGTGATTGCGTAACCCTCGAGCGAGGAGAGCAGAATACGACGCAAAGCGTTACCGACAGTCATACCGAACCCGGGCTCCAGCGGTCGGAATTCGAACTTTCCGAACGACGAAGTGGATTCAAGCATAATAACCTTTTCAGGTTTCTGGAATGCTAATATTGCCATAATATATTCAGTTTGTTTGATTACTACTTCGAGTACAACTCGACGATGAGCTGCTCCTTGATGTTCTCGGGGATCTCCTCGCGCTCGGGCTTCTGCAGGAACTTGCCGCTCATCGAGGCATTGTCCCACTCAAGCCAAGCATAGCGGCTCTTCGAACCGCCGGCCAGAGATGCCGAGATCACTTCCAGGCTCTTCGACTTCTCGCGAACGGACACCACGTCACCCGCACGCAGCGAGTACGAGGGGATGTTCACGACGCTGCCATTCACGCAGATGTGGCAGTGCGAAACGAGCTGGCGGGCAGCTGCACGCGTCGGGGCGATACCCAAGCGGTAAACAACATTGTCCAGGCGGCATTCGAGCAGCTTCAGCAGGTTCTCGCCCGTGATACCGCCCATACGCGCAGCCTGATCGTAGGTACGTGCGAACTGCTTCTCGAGCAGGCCGTACGTATACTTTGCCTTCTGCTTCTCGCTCAACTGCGTGCCGTACTCCGACACCTTCTTGCGCTTACGCGCCAGACCGTGCTGTCCGGGAGGAAAGTTGCGTTTCTCAAGCACCTTGTCCGCCCCGTAAATAGCTTCGCCGAACTTTCTGGCGATCTTCGATTTTGGTCCTATGTATTTTCCCATTGTTCTGACTTTTTTAAAACCTTAGAAATATTCCTTACCACGACACCGATTATACGCGGCGGCGGTTAGGAGCACGGCAACCGTTGTGCGGCAGCGGCGTAACGTCGATGATCTCCATCACCTCGATACCGGCGCCGTGGATGGTACGCACGGCCGACTCACGACCGGCACCCGGGCCCTTGACATACACTTTTACCTTGCGCAGGCCCATATCGTAAGCGACCTTTGCGCAGTCGGCCGAAGCGGTCTGTGCGGCATACGGAGTATTCTTCTTCGAACCACGGAAACCCATCTTACCGGCCGAAGACCAGCTGATGACGTCACCCACCTCGTTGGTGATGGTGATGATCACGTTGTTGAAAGTGGAGTGAACATAGGCATTGCCCAGGGCACCGACCTTAACAACCTTTTTCTTAACTGTTCCAGTTTTCTTTGCCATAATTCTCTAAAGATTACTTTGTTGCCTTTTTCTTGTTTGCGACAGTCTTCTTGCGGCCCTTGCGGGTGCGTGCGTTGTTCTTGGTCGACTGACCACGAACGGGAAGACCCAGGCGGTGACGGATGCCGCGGTAACAGCCGATATCCATCAGACGCTTGATGTTGAGCTGGACGGCCGAACGGCATTCGCCCTCGACTTTGATACCCAGATCAGCGATCGTCGAACGGATCGCACCGACCTGGTCGTCCGACCAATCCTGGACTTTGAGGTCGTAGCTGATGCCAGCGACCTCGAGAATCTTGCGGGCCGTCGAACGACCGATACCGTAGATATAGGTCAGGCCGATCTCGCCCCTCTTATTTTTTGGTAAATCTACACCGACTATACGTGCCATATAAAATCTTTTTCTTTTTTACTAAACCGTTTAAACATTACCCTTGGCGCATTTTAAACTTGGGATTCTTCTTGCAAATGACGTAGAGTTTCCCCTTACGCTTCACAATCTTGCAATCCTCGCTTCTTTTCTTGATGGATGCTTTTACTTTCATGATTTTCAAGCAATCTAATGTTATTTGTACCGGAAAGATATACGCCCCTTCGTCAGGTCATAGGGCGTCATCTCCACTTTTACCTTATCCCCGGGAAGGATCTTGATGTAGTGCATACGCATCTTCCCCGAGATGTGGGCGGTGAGCACGTGGCCGTTGTCCAGCTCGACGCGGAACATCGCGTTGGACAGGGCTTCGATAATCGTACCGTCCCTTTCAATAGCAGCCTGTTTTGCCATAGAGTCTTACTTGTTTATTGCCTGTTCGATGATACTAAAGTCCGTCAGCACGTCGGGCCCGTCCTTACGAACCGCAACGGCGAACTCGTAGTGCGCCGCGGGTTTATGGTCGCGCGTGCGGACTGTCCAGCCATCCCTTTCAAAAACCACCGCTTTGGTACCCATATTTATCATGGGCTCGATACAGATGACCATTCCTTCCTTGAGGAGCGGCCCCCTGCCGCGTGCTCCGTAATTGGGGACACCGGGGTCTTCGTGCATTTTCCGACCCAACCCATGTCCTTCCAATTCCCGCACCACACCGTAGCCGAAACTTTCGGCGTACTCTTGCACGGCTGCCGACACGTCGCCTACGCGGTTGCCGGCCTTAGCCTGTGCCGTACCTTTATAAAGAGCCTCTTTGGTGACCTCCATCAGCTGCCTAACTTCCCCGGCAACCTCTCCAACGGCGAACGTATACGCCGAATCACCAACAAACCCCTTCATAAACGTACCGCAATCGACCGAAACGATGTCGCCCTCCCTGAGGACGCATTTCGAGGATGGGATACCGTGAACTACCTGTTCGTTTACCGATATACACAACGAAGCGGGAAATCCCTGATACCCGAGGAAGGCGGGAACTGCTCCGTGTGCGCGGATAAAATCCTCGGCAACCGAGTCCAAAAACTTGGTGGTGACACCCGGCCGGATGTGGCGACCCACTTCCGCCAGTGTCTTCGACACCAGGATGTTGTTCTCGCGGAGCAGCTCTATCTCCTCGTCTGTCTTTAAATATATCATTCTCTTCGTTAAGAACTCTTCGGGAAAAACTCCTAATGACGACCCTGGATACGCCCGGTCTTCATCAGACCATCGTAATGACGCATCAGCAGGTAGCTCTCGATCTGCTTCAGAGTGTCGAGCACCACGCCGACCATGATCAGCAGCGACGTACCTCCGTAGAAGTAGGCGAACGCCTGCTGAATGCCCAGGAACTTCATCGCCAGTGCGGGCAGGATCGCCACGATGGCCAGGAAGAACGAGCCGGGGAGCGTGATACGCGTCATGATGGTGTCGATGTAGTTCACGGTCTGCTTACCCGGTTTCACTCCCGGGATAAAGCCGCCGTTTCGCTTCATGTCATCGGCCATCATTTGGGGGTTGATGATAATCGCGGTGTAGAAGTAGGTGAACGCGATTACCAGCACTGCAAGCGTGAAGTTGTACCAGAAACCGGTCATCGAGCTGAAAGCAGCCGCGAAGGCCGTACCGGAGAACAGCGCCGGGATAAACATCAGAGCCTGCGCGAAGATGATGGGCATCACATTCGCAGCATTCATCTTCAGGGGGATGTACTGACGTACACCGCCGTACTGTTTGTTACCGACGATACGCTTTGCATACTGCACAGGCACCTTGCGGACAGCCTGTACCAGGGCGATCGTAGCCATGAAGACCAGGAACAGCAACACCAGCTCGAGGATAAGCATGATGGCGCTACCGCTGGCGGTCTGGAAACGCGCGTTGACCTCGGCCAACAGGGCGTGGGGCAGACGGGCCACAATACCGATCATGATTATCAGCGAGATACCGTTGCCGATACCCTTGTCCGTGATCTTCTCGCCGAGCCACATGATGAACATGGTACCGGCGATGAGGATCGTCGTCGCATAGGCTACGAAGCCGAACGAGTTGCCGTAAACGAATGCAGAGGGCACCTGATGGTACAGGTTGGCGATATACGCCGGGCCCTGGAGGATCAGCACGCCGATGGTAAGGAAGCGCGTCCACTGATTCATCTTGCGGCGGCCGCTTTCACCTTCCTTCTGCATCTTCTGGAAATACGGGATCATCATACCCATGAGCTGGATGATGATGGAGGCGGTGATGTACGGCATGACTCCGAGTGCGAAGATGGCCGCATTGCCGAATGCACCGCCGGAAAAGACGTTCAACAGACCCAGAAGTCCGTTGCCGTCGAGCTGGCTGGCAAGCGCCGACCCCTCGCCCAGGGCGTTGGGGTTGATACCCGGAATCACCACGAAACTACCCAAGCGGTAGACCAGCAGCAGCCCGATCGTGTAGATCACACGTTTGCGCAGCTCCTCGATCTTGTAGATATTCTTGAGCGTTTCAACCAATTTCTTGTTGGTCGCCAAAAGAGCGATTACCACTAAAAAGACGATACCAACAACGAGATACTGATTCATAATTTTCGGTTTCTAGGGTTCTTACAGTTTTTCGACGCTGCCGCCGGCTGCCGCGATGGCCGCCTCGGCGCTCTTCGAGAATGCGTGAGCCTTTACGCTCAGCGCCTTGGTAACCGCACCGTTACCGAGGATTTTCACCTTGTCGTTCGACGAGATGAAACCTGCGGCCACGAGCGTGTCGACCGTGATCTCGGAGAGCGACTTCTTGGCTGCCAGCTCCTCGAGCGTCGAGAGGTTGATAGCCTTGAATTCGACGCGCTTCAGGTTGGTGAAACCGAACTTGGGAAGACGACGCTGAAGAGGCATCTGACCGCCCTCGAAGCCCAGTTTACGCGAGTAACCCGAGCGCGACTGCGCACCCTTGTGGCCACGCGTGGCCGTGCCACCGTGACCCGAACCTGCACCGCGACCGATTCGCTTGTCGTGGTGCGTTGAACCCTTTGCAGGTTTTAGATTATTGAGTTCCATCGTAAAAATTACTTCTTAGCTGTTAAACTTATTCTGCGGCCTCGGCAGCTTCGGCTTTCTTGGCCTTGGGTGCTGCAGCCTTCTTTACGGCTACCTCCTCGACTTTGACGAGGTGCTTCACGCGCTCGATCATACCCTTGATGATCGCCGAGTCGTCATGCTCGACGCTCGCGTTGATCTTCTTCAGCCCCAGCGCGTCGAGGTTCTTGCACTGACGCTCGGTAGCGCCGATGCGGCTTTTGACCTGGGTGATTTTCAATCTTGCCATTTGTCTCTACAAAATTAACCGTTAAACACCTTGTCCATCGAGATGCCGCGCAGACGGGCGATGCTGTGTGCATCACGCAGTTCGCACAGGGCGCCGATGGTTGCCTTCACCAGGTTGTGGGGGTTCGACGAACCCTTGCTCTTGGCAAGCACGTTCTTCACGCCCACCGACTCCAGCACGGCACGCATGGCACCGCCGGCAATGATACCCGTACCGGGGGCAGCCGGGCGGATCATGACGAGCGAACCGCCGTAACGGAGCTCCTGCTTATGGGGAATCGTACCGTTGATAACGGGGATCTTCACCAGGTTCTTCTTTGCGTCCTCCACGCCCTTGGCGATGGCCGACTGAACCTCCGAAGCCTTGCCCAGGCCGTAGCCCACGACACCGTCCTCGTTACCTACGACGACAATGGCCGAGAAACTGAATGTGCGACCTCCCTTGGTTACCTTGGTAACACGCTGAATGCTTACGAGTCTGTCCTTAAGCTCGAGGTCGCTGGTGCGTACTTTCTTTATGTTGGTATTTGACATAATCGCTTAGAATTTAAGACCGCCTTCGCGTGCTGCTTCGGCCAGCTGTTTAACTCTTCCGTGATACAGGTAGCCGTTGCGGTCGAACGCTACGGTCGAAATGCCTTTGGCGACAGCGCGCTCGGCGGCCAGTTTGCCCACCAGGGCGGCCACGTCGCACTTGTTCTTGCCGGCGGCGGCTTCCGCCACCTCCTTGTCCAGCGAGGATGCCGTGGCCAGGGTCACACCTGCGAGGTCATCAATAAACTGCACGTAGATCTGCTTGTTGCTACGATATACAGTCATGCGAGGCTGTTCGGGCGTACCGCTCACGATCTTGCGGATACGCATCTTGATCCTCTCTCTTCTTTCTATCTTGTTCAGTGACATAACTCTAAACTATTTACTATTTAGCACCTGCTGATTTACCCGCCTTGCGACGCAGCTGTTCGCCGACGAACTTGATACCCTTGCCCTTGTACGGCTCCGGCTTGCGCAGCGAACGGATCTTGGCAGCGACCTGGCCGACGAGCTGCTTGTCCATGCTCTTCAGCGTTACGATCGGGTTGCCCTTCTTTTCCGTCACGGCCGTAGCGGTAACCTCCTTGGGAAGCATGAAATGCGTATCGTGCGAATAACCGAGGCTCATTTCGAGGATCTGGCCCTTGACTTCGGCCTTGAAACCGACGCCCACGAGCTCCTGTTTGATTTCATAACCCTTCGACACACCGACGACCATGTTGTTGATCAGCGCACGGTACAGGCCGTGCAGCGAACGGTGGCGGGGCTGGTTGGTAGGACGCGATACGAGCACGGCGGGAGCCTCGTTGCCCGTGTGAACGTCCTTGTGCGTGCCGACCTCTACCTTGATGTCCGAGTCAACTTTCTGGCTCAGCGTCCCGAGTGGCCCTTTCACGCTTACCACATTGTCGGCCGAAACCTCTACGGTAACGCCGGCGGGCAGGTTTACAGGTAATTTACCAATTCTTGACATTGTTCTTGCGTTTAAAAATTTCCGTTAGTAGATGTAGCACAGCACCTCGCCGCCCACGTTTTCCTTGCGGGCCTTGGCGTCGGTCATGATGCCTTTCGAAGTCGACAGGATCGCAATGCCCAGGCCGTTCAGCACGCGGGGCATATCCCCCACTGAGACATACTGGCGAAGACCGGGACGGCTCACGCGCTTCAGGTCTTTGATGGCGTTGCCCTTGGTGGCAGCGTCCCACTTGAGCGCGATTTTGATCGACGGGTGACCTTTCTCGTCGGTGTCGAATTTGTAAGCGAGGATGTAACCCTGCTCGTAAAGAATCTTAGTGATTTCCTGCTTAATTTTTGAGCCAGGAGCTTCAACCACCTTGTGGTTGGCTTTCACTGCGTTTCTAATTCTGGTCAGAAAGTCCGCAATAGGATCAGTCATAACGAATAGAAGTTAAAAATTAAAGTAATAAGTTAATTATTTGTCCCTCAGCGCTTTAAAGCACTAACAGGCTTACCGCCGCCTCGGATGTTTCGTTGTTTTGCGCCTCATTCCCAGCGCCTTCGCGCCCTTCGCACGGGAGTTACGCCCGGGGTATAAAGCGCGCAAATATACGTATAATTTCTCAAAAAACCAAGCTAACGCCCTGTTTTCGGCGTTTTTAGGCCCCGGCCCCGGAATACGGACAATGTTAGCACGGATGCGTTGCTAACATAACCCGTACAAATCCCCGGTCGGCACTACAGCCGATGACCCTTCGGAAGAGAGCCGCCGCAATCGGCGATACCCCTCCCCGGCCCTTCGGTCGAGAAATTTGTAACCAAATGCCTAACCCCTCGATTTCCGCCCCGCCGCCGAGAAGTTACCGCTTGCGGCGGCACTTTCCTCGACATTGCGACGTAACTACTCGGGTTCTGCACCCATATAAGCCCCGATTCCTTCGGAAAGAGGGAACAGCAGGCAGCCCGGCGGCCGCACCATCGTCCCGGCATTTCACCGCCCGGTACAGGAACTGCTCCTGTCCGGCCTTTTCCCACGGGCATACGCCCTCAGCATCCAGACTCGTTTCCGGGATTCACCTCCGCCGCGCAGGTCGGCACGCCCGCACCTCCTGCGCCGGCCGCATCCCTGCGGCCCCGGCCTCGCATCCCGGCAGAAAAACGGATTTTCGGATACCGGAATTCCCGGCATCCGAAAATATTACCAGCTTGCTTTCTTCACGCCGGGAATCAGGCCCTTCGAAGCCATCTCGCGGAACTGGATACGGCTGATGCCGAACAGGCGGATGTAGCCTTTGGGACGGCCCGTGATCTTGCAGCGGTTGTGCTGGCGGATGGGATTCGAGTTGCGGGGCAGTTTCGACAGTGCGATCCAAGCCTCCTCGTGATCCATCTCACCGCTCTTCACCTTGGCAGCAATCTCCTCGCGCTTGTGAGCATAGCGGTTTGCGAGTTTCACGCGTTTTACCTCGCGTGCCTTCATTGACTCTTTTGCCATAGCTTATTGATTCTTTTTAGCGTTTTTGAAAGGGAGGCCGAATTCGCGGAGCAGGGCATACGCCTCCTCGTCGGTCTTGGCCGTGGTAACGAACGTAATCTCCATACCGAAGATCTTGGTGATCTTGTCGATGTCGATCTCCGGGAAGATGATCTGCTCGGTGATGCCGAGAGTATAGTTGCCCTGGCCGTCGAACTTTTCGTTGATCCCCTTGAAGTCGCGGATACGGGGGAGCGCCACGGCGATCAGCCGCTCGAGGAACTCGTACATCTTCGTATCGCGCAGCGTCACGCGCACGCCGATCGGCATGCCCTTGCGCAGCTTGAAGTTGGAGATGTCCTTGCGCGAACGCGTCTGCACGGCTTTCTGGCCCGTGATCTGCGTCAGCTCGGCTTCGGCCACATCGATGAGTTTCTTATCGGCGACAGCCTGTCCCATACCCTGGTTGATAACGATCTTCGTGAGCTTCGGGCACTGCATAACGCTCGAGTAACCGAACTCCTTCATAAGGGCAGCTACGATCTGCTCCTTATACTGTGTCTTGAGTGTAGGTACGTATGCCATTATTTGATCTCCTCCCCTGACTTTTTAGCGTAACGGACTAATTTACCTTTTGCATTGAGCTTGCGACCGACTTTGGTGGGTTTACCTCCTTTGGGGTCGAGCACCTGCAAGTTCGATACGTGGATCGGCGCTTCTTTCTCGACGATACCACCCTGGGGGTTCTGCGCGTTGGGTTTGGTGGCCTTCTTGCAAAGGTTCACCCCCTCGACGATGGCACGCTGCTTTTCAGCTTCGACCTTCAGGACTTTGCCCTGCTGGCCCTTGTTGTCACCGGCGATGACCTGCACCATATCCCCTTTCTTAATATGTAATTTCACTGACATATCCGAAATTGTTTTTATGATTACAATACTTCGGGTGCGAGGGAGATAATCTTCATATACTGGTCGCGCAGCTCACGAGCTACGGGGCCGAATATACGAGTACCGCGCATTTCACCCTGGTTGTTAAGCAGCACCACGGCGTTGTCGTCGAAACGAATGTACGAACCGTTGGCACGTCTGATTTCCTTGGTCGTTCTTACAACGACTGCTTTCGACACGGCACCCTTCTTGACATCGCCCGAAGGAGTCGCGCTCTTGACAGCCACCACAATCTTATCGCCGATAGATGCGTAGCGGCGTTTGGTACCGCCCAGCACCCGGATGCAGAGAACTTCCTTTGCACCGCTGTTATCAGCTACTACGAGTCTACTTTCCTGCTGTATCATAATTACTTAGCTCTTTCAATAATTTGTACTAATCTCCAACGCTTCGTTTTGCTCAGCGGGCGGGTCTCCATGATACGGACGGTGTCGCCTTCCTTGCAGGTCTCGTCGAGTGACTCGGCGACGAACTTCGTCGTCTTGTTGACGAACTTGCCGTAGATCGGATGCTTCACCTTACGTGCTACTGCAACCACAATGGTTTTCTCCATCTTGTTGCTGACAACCACCCCAATACGCTCTTTTCTAAGATTTCTTTCCATAGCTATTCCTTATTAGGCGTTTTTTTGACGCAGGATTGTCAGCATACGAGCTATATCTCTGCGGTTTTTCTTAATGATAGAAGGGTTCTCGACGGGGGACACCGCGTGCTGCACCTTCAGCTTTGCAAGCTGAGCCTTCTCGGTCTCGATGCGCTCCTGCAGGTCTTTGATCGAAATATCCTTGATTTCTGCACTTTTCATCTTGTCGTCTCGTTAGATTGTGGTTTCGACGTAGTCACGCCTTACGATAAACTTGGTGGTAATGGGCAGTTTCTGGGCACCCAGGCGGAGCGCTTCCTGCGCCACTTCCAGGGGCACACCCTCTGCCTCGAAGAGAATACGGCCGGGAGTAACGGGCGCCACGAACCCTTCGGGATTACCCTTACCCTTACCCATACGCACCTCGGCGGGCTTCTTCGTGATGGGTTTATCGGGGAAGATGCGGATCCAGAGCTGGCCTTCACGCTTCATGTAACGGGTGATGGCCTGACGCGCCGCCTCTATCTGACGACCTGTGATCCATGCGGATTCAAGTGCTTTGATTGCGAACGAACCGGTTGCAAGTTGGTTTCCTCTCTGAGCAATACCCTTCATGCGACCCTTCTGCATTCTCCTAAATTTGGTCTTTTTCGGCTGTAACATTGTTGTTTTGCTTTAAAAAGGTCCGACTTACTTATTATTGTTGTTGCGACGACGGTCACCGCCACGATCGCCGCGATCACGCCGGTCTCCGCGACGGTCGCCGCGACCACGACGGTCGCCGCGGTCGCCACGCTCACCGCGGTCGCCCGAGGGAGCCTGCGCCGATGCGCCTGCGATTTCGAACAGGTCGCGCTTGCCGTACACGATGCCCTGGCAGATCCAGACCTTCACACCCAGGATACCCACTTTGGTGAGCGCCTCGGTCAGGCAGAAATCCACGTCGGCACGGAACGTGTGCAGCGGAATACGACCCTCCTTTATGGTTTCGCTGCGGGCCATTTCGGCGCCGCCTACACGGCCGGAAACCTGGATCTTGATACCCTCGGCACCCATGCGCATGGTCGACGCTACGGCCGTCTTCACGGCGCGGCGGAACGATACGCGGCCCTCCAGCTGGCGGGCGATGTTCTGGCCGACGATCACGGCATCCACCTCGGGGCGCTTCACCTCGAAGATGTTGATCTGGATCTCCTTGCCGGTGAGCTTCTTCAGCTCTTCCTTCAGTTTGTCGACCTCCTGGCCGCCCTTGCCGATGATGATACCCGGACGAGCGGTGGAAATGGTCACCGTGACCAGCTTCAGCGTACGCTCGATGATGATCTTCGAGATGCTTGCCTTGGCCAGACGGACATTCAGGTATTTGCGGATCTTGGCGTCCTCGACCAGCTTCTCGGAGAAGTCCTTGCCGCCGAACCAGTTGGAATCCCAACCGCGGATGATACCAAGACGATTTGCTATCGGATTAACTTTCTGTCCCATCTGATTACTTGTTTTCTACGGTTACCATTTTGTCAACTACGATCGTCACGTGGTTCGAACGCTTGCGGATTCGGTGAGCGCGGCCCTGGGGCGCAGCCTGAATACGCTTCAGCATGCGGCCGCCGTCAACGAACACCTCTTTCACACACAGTTTCGTGTCTTCCAGGCGCTCGTTCTCGTTCTTGGCCTCCCAGTTGGCGATTGCCGACTTGAGAAGTTTCTCCATGCGGATCGACGCCTCCTTCTTCGAAAAACGAAGGATGCCCAATGCCTTGTTGATCTCCACGCCGCGGATGATGTCGGCCACCAGGCGCATCTTGCGGGGAGAGGTCGGGCAATCACGCAGAATAGCGATTGCCTTCTGCTTCTTTTCAGCCTTGATTTTCTCGGCTTTTATTGCTTTTCTTGCACCCATTTTCTACCTATTTTTTCTTGTTACCTGCGTGACCGCGGAAGTTACGGGTGGGGGCAAACTCACCGAGCTTGTGCCCTACCATGTTCTCTGTTACATACACCGGAATAAACTTGTTTCCGTTGTGGACAGCGATCGTCTGACCTACGAAATCAGGCGAGATCATACTTGCACGCGACCAAGTTTTGATGACCGACTTTTTGTTGCCTTCCGCCTGGGCGACTACTTTCGCTTCGAGCTTGGGGTCGATAAACGGTCCTTTTTTTAATGAACGGCTCATTATGTACTCTTATTTAATTATTTTTTCTTCTTGGAAATAATAAACTTCGAGGTCGTCTTCTTCGGGTTGCGAGTCTTGTAACCCTTAGCCAGCAGACCCTTGCGCGAACGGGGGTGACCACCGGATGCACGGCCTTCACCACCACCCATCGGGTGATCCACGGGGTTCATCACCACGCCGCGGTTGCGCGGACGGCGGCCGAGCCAACGCTCACGACCTGCCTTGCCGGAGCTTTCGAGGCTGTGGTCGACATTCGACACGACGCCTACCGTAGCACGGCAAGTTACGAGTACCATACGAGTCTCGCCCGAGGGCAGCTTGATGATGGCGAATTTGCCCTCACGAGCCAGCAACTGGGCGTAAGAACCGGCGGAACGAGCCATGGCGGCTCCCTGGCCGGGGTAGAGTTCGATATTGTGGATGACCGTACCCAGCGGAATCTCGCTCAGGAAGAGCGTGTTTCCGACCTCAGGAGCAACGCCTGCGCCGCTCATTACGGTCTGGCCCACCTGGAGGCCGTTCGGTGCGATGATGTAGCTTTTCTCACCGTCGGCGTATACCAGAAGTGCAATACGTGCAGTACGATTGGGGTCGTACTCGACAGATTTTACAGTTGCAGCAATGCCGTCCTTCGTGCGCTTGAAGTCGATGTTACGATACATCTGCTTGTGACCGCCGCCGATGTAGCGAACCGTCATCTTACCAGAGTTGTTACGTCCACCCGAGCTCTTCTTGGGGCTGAGCAACGATTTCTCAGGCTTGTTCGTCGTGATTTCCTCGAACGTACCGATAATCTTATGTCTCGTACCTGCGGTAACAGGTTTAAATTTTTTTACTGCCATCTCCGTTAGATATTACTGTAAAAATCTATCTTATCTCCGTCCTTCAAGGTGACGATAGCCTTCTTGAAGTTGTTAGCGCGACCCTCCAAGAGACCGGCCTTGGTGTAGCGGCTCTTGAGTTTGCCCATGTAGTTCACGGTGTTCACATCCGTCACGACGACGTTGTACATCTGTTCTACGGCATTGCGAATCTGCAGCTTGTTAGCCCTCACGTCAACGATAAAACCGTAGCGATTCAACTTTTCGCCCTGAATCGTCATTTTCTCGGTCAAAACCGGCTTAATAATAATTTCCATTGTGTGTCTTGCGTTTTTAAGCTAACATCGTATTCAATACATTCTCAGCGCCTTCCACCATCACGATCGCCGAAGCGTTCATCACGTCGTACGTGCAGACGTTCTGCGCCAGCACGGGCTGTACGTAGGGGAGGTTGCGGCACGAGAGCTGAAGGTTTGCATTGGACTCCGGGAGAACCAGCAGTACCTTTTTGTCGGCTACTTTCAGCGCATCGGCCAGGGCAACGACGGCCTTGGTCTTGGGGGCATCCATCGAGATGGGCTCCACTACGCTGATGACGCCGGCCTGTGCCTTGTAGGTCAGTGCGCTGCGGCGAGCCAGCTGCTTGAGCTTCTTGTTGAGCTTGAAGCTGTAATCGCGGGGCTGGGGGCCGAAGATGCGTCCGCCGCCCGGGAAGAGGGGGGACTTGATGCTGCCGGCACGGGCACCGCCGGTGCCTTTCTGGCGCTTGAGCTTACGCGTCGAACCGGCAACCTCGTTGCGCTGCTTCGACTTGTGCGTACCCTGGCGCTGGTCAGCGAGATACTGCTTCACGTCCAGGTAGATAGCGTGGTCATTAGCCTCCACGCCGAAAACGGCATCCGAAAGGACTACCTTACGACCCGTTTCCTTTCCTTGTGTGTTTAAAACAGCTAATTCCATACTACTTCTCAATTGTTAAATAAGCACCTTTTGCACCCGGGATCGAACCTTTCACGAGGATAAGGTTGCTTTCGGGAATAACTTTCAAAACACGCAGGTTCAAAACCTTGACCTGCTCGCCACCCATCTGGCCGGGCAAACGCTTGCCCTTGAAGACACGCGAGGGATAGGACGACGCACCCAGCGAACCGGGTTTGCGCTGACGGTTGTGCTGGCCGTGGGTCTGGCCGCCCACGCCGCCGAAACCGTGGCGTTTCACAACGCCCTGGAAGCCTTTACCTTTCGATATCCCGGTCACGTCGACCCAGTCCTCCTCCGAGAAGAGGTCTACGGTGAGCGTGTCGCCGAGATTCACTTCGGGCATACCCTTGAATTCAGCCATCTTGCGCTTGGGGGTAGTGCCGGCTTTCTTGAAGTGACCTAACAAACTGCTGCTGGTGTGCTTTTCACTTTTCTCGTCATAGGCAATCTGTACCGCTTCGTAGGTATCCTTCTCCACGGTCTTGATTTGCGTAACAACGCACGGCCCAGCCTCAATGACAGTGCATGGTATATTCTTACCCTCGGCACTGTAAACGGAAGTCATTCCGATTTTCTTTCCAATAAGTCCTGACATTTGTTGTCGATTGTTTGTTATAAATAAAGTGATCTTTCGTGCTATACTAATATACGTACAAGCCTTCCGTTATCACACTTTGATTTCGACCTCCACACCCGAAGGGAGTTCCAGCTTCATCAGTGCGTCGATCGTCTTGGGCGTCGACGAATAGATGTCGAGGATACGCTTGAAGGTGCAGAGCTGGAACTGCTCGCGGGCTTTCTTGTTGACGAAAGTCGAGCGGTTCACCGTGAAAATCTGCTTGCGCGTGGGAAGGGGCACCGGGCCGCTTACAACGGCGCCCGTGCTCTTCACGGTCTTCACAATCTTCTCGGCCGACTTGTCCACGAGATTGTGATCGAATGACTTTAACTTGATTCTAATCTTCTGGTTCATATGTTTGCTTATTCTATATCCTTACGTTTACCACTCGCTTTCTCGATGATCTCCTTAGCCAAGTTGGCAGGAACCTCCTCGAAGTGCGAGAACTCCATAGACGAGGTTGCACGACCCGACGAGATCGTACGCAGCACGGTCACATAGCCGAACATCTCCGACAGGGGAACCTTGGCTTTCACCACGCGGGCGGTGCCTTTCGACTCCATGCCGGTGATCTGGCCGCGGCGCTTGTTCAGGTCGCCGATAATGTCGCCCATGTTCTCCTCGGGGGTCACGACCTCCACGGACATGATGGGCTCCATAATCACCGAGCCGGCCTTGGGGGCAGCGTTGCGATAACCGTTGCGGGCAGCGATTTCGAACGACAGCTGGTCGGAGTCCACGGGGTGGAACGAACCGTCTAGCAGCGTAATCTTCATCGAGTCCATCTTGTAACCGGCCAACGCACCGTTGGTCATCGCCGAAGCAAAGCCCTTCTGCACCGCAGGGATGAACTCCTTGGGAATATTACCGCCCTTGACCTGGTCAACGAACGTAAGGCCCATCGCACCGTCGTCGGCAGGGCCGATCTCGAAGATGATGTCGGCGAACTTACCACGGCCACCGGTCTGCTTCTTGAACACCTCGCGGTGCTGAACCGTCTTGGTAAGCGACTCCTTGTAGTTGACCTGGGGGGCACCCTGGTTGATTTCGACACCGAACTCACGGCGCAGACGGTCGACGATGATGTCGAGGTGCAGCTCACCCATACCGCTGATGACGGTCTGGCCCGAATCCTCGTCAGTGTGAACCGTAAAGGTGGGGTCTTCCTCAGCCAGTTTCGACAGGGCGATGCCGAGCTTGTCCAGATCCTTCTGGGTCTTGGGCTCGACGGCCAGGCCGATCACCGGTTCGGGGAAGGTCATCTGCTCCAGAACGATCGGTGCGTTCTCGGCGCAGAGCGTGTCGCCCGTATGGATCTCCTTGAAACCTACGGCAGCGCAGATGTCGCCGGCCGATACGGTCTCCATGGGGTTCTGCTTGTTGGCGTGCATCTGGTAAATACGGCTGATACGCTCGCGCTTGCCGCTGCGGGAGTTGAGCACGTACGAACCTGCATCGAGCTTACCCGAATAGATACGCACGAAGCACAGGCGGCCTACGAAGGGGTCGGTGGCGATCTTGAATGCGAGACCGCAGAACGGATCGTTCTCCGATGCATGGCGCACCTCTTCCTGCTCGGTCTTGGGGTTGATACCCGTCACGGCGGGCACGTCCAGCGGCGAGGGCAGGAACGCAATGACATAGTCGAGCAGTTTCTGTACGCCTTTGTTGTGGAACGACGAGCCGCAGAGCATCGGAACGACCTGCATCGAGATCGTAGCCTTGCGGATGGCTGCGAGCAGCTCCTCGGGGGTGATCGAATCGGGATCCTCGAAGAACTTCTCCATCAGCACCTCGTCGGTCGAAGCGACCTCTTCGATGAGTTTCGCACGCCATTCGGCAGCCTCCTCGGCCATCGAGGCGGGAATCTCCTTCAGTTCGAAGTTATCGCGGACGGACTTGTCGTCGTAGTAATAGATCGCATTATTATATATAAGGTCTACCAATCCTTCGAACTTGTCCTCGGCACCGATCGGCAGGACGACCGGAAGGGCCGTAGCACCGAAGTGCTCCTTGATCTGTGCGCAGACTGCCAGGAAATCGGCGCCCGTACGATCCATCTTGTTGACGTAGCCGATACGGGGGACATTGTACTTGTCCGCCTGGCGCCATACGGTCTCCGACTGAGGCTCTACGCCGCCTACGGCGCAGAACGTCGCAACGGCGCCGTCCAGCACGCGGAGCGAACGCTCCACCTCGACCGTAAAGTCGACGTGTCCCGGGGTGTCGATCAGGTTGATCTGGTACTGTTTGTCCTTATAGTTCCAGAATGCGGTGGTAGCGGCCGAGGTAATGGTGATACCGCGCTCCTGCTCCTGAACCATCCAGTCCATCGTAGCGCCGCCTTCGTGTACCTCACCGATCTTGTGGGTTTTACCCGTGTAAAAAAGGATACGCTCCGACGTGGTGGTCTTACCGGCATCGATGTGTGCCATGATACCGATATTGCGAGTGTAATGTAAATCTCTGGTTGCCATCTGTTCGGTCTCCTTATTAGAATCTAAAGTGTGCGAATGCCTTGTTGGCCTCGGCCATGCGGTGCATCTCCTCCTT
>NZ_DCKA01000020.1:0-89089 GCF_002320215.1 Alistipes sp. UBA1686 | reverse complement strand
TTTTCCGAGCCGCAATACTACGTATCGCTGAAAATTCCCCAATCAGGCAAGGGGCAAGCCCCTCTGCACACCCCATCGGGGACGGCATTTCGCCGCTCTCAAAGATAGTCATATTTATTGTTTCACAAGCCAAAAAAGAAAGGAAAAATATATGGGTTTCGTAGTTTTACACATGGAAAAGGCGCACGGCAGCGACAGCGGAACGACCGCACATATCGAGCGTTTCATCATTCCGAAGAACGCCGACCCCACACGCACCCACCTGAACCGCAGGCTCATCGAATACCCCGACGGGGTGAAAGACCGTTCGGCGGCTGTTCAGAGAAGACTGGAAGAAGCCGGGCTGACACGCAAAATCGGAAGCAACCAAGTACGGGCAATCCGCATCAACGTGTCGGGAACGCACGAGGACATGAAGCGAATAGAGGAAGAGGGGCGTTTGGACGAGTGGTGCGCCGACAATCTGAAATACTTCGCCGATACGTTCGGAGAGGAGAACATCGTGGCGGCTCACCTGCACAGGGACGAGGAAACACCGCACATACACGTTACGCTCGTCCCCATCGTCAAGGGAGAGCGAAAGCGCAGGAAAAGGGAGGAGCAGACGAAGAAGCGATACCGCAAGAAGCCGACCGACACCGTGAGACTGTGCGCAGACGATATTATGACACGGCTGAAATTGAAGTCCTACCAAGATACCTATGCCGAAGCGATGGCGAAATACGGGCTGCAAAGGGGCATAGACGGCTCGAAAGCTCGCCACAAGTCCACGCAGCAGTATTATCGGGATATACAGAAACTCGCCGACAATCTCAAAGCGGAAGTGGTGGATTTGCAACAGCAGAAAGAAACGGCACGGGAGGAACTAAGACGGGAGAAAAAAGAGATACAGACCGAGAAGCTGAAAGGGGTGGCAACCACCGCAGCCGCCAACATCGTCGAGAGCGTCGGTTCTCTTTTCGGGAGCAACAAGGTCAAGACGCTGGAAAGGGAGAACACCGCCCTGCATAGGGAGGTAGCCGACCACGAGGAAACCATCGAAGCCCTGCAAGACAGAATACAGACCATGCAGGCAGACCACAGTCGGGAGATACGGGAAATGCAGCAAAAGCACGGCAGGGAGATAGCGGACAAGGACACAAGGCACAAGCAGGAAATATCGTTTCTGAAAACGGTAATCGCAAAGGCGGCGGCATGGTTTCCCTATTTCCGTGAAATGCTCCGTATCGAAAACCTATGCCGCCTTGTGGGATTCGATGAAAGGCAGACCGCAACGCTCGTCAAGGGAAAGACGTTGGAGTATGCAGGGGAACTCTACTCGGAGGAACACGGACGGAAATTCACGACCGAAAGGGCAGGTTTCCAAGTGCTGAAAGACCCCACGGACGGGACTAAATTGGTTCTTGCCATCGACCGAAAGCCCATTGCCGAGTGGTTTAAGGAACAGTTCGAGAAGTTAAGGCAGAACATACGCCGACCTATACAACCGCAAAGAAAAGGCAAGGGATTCAAGCTATAAATGTTAAATCCTGCCCGATTTGCCGAAAAAAGTGCGGTACGCCGTTCGTGGGGTACCGAACTTTTTTTATATTTGTTCCCAAGGTGATATACTTAAAGAAAATAACAGCCAAATCGGCTGATAGCATAACATTCAAGACAATAAACAACTAATAATCAAATGATTAGATATTAAAATGGAGTAAAAAAGGATTTGTGTGCGAGCTATGAAAGAAGTGCTAAACGACATATATACAGACGGTTGCAAAGAAAAGAAGTACCGCTTGTCCGATTTCTTCAATCGGTGGTGGGACGAATACGCACAGCACCCGGCGGAGTACATCACCCCCGAACAGTACAAGGCGGTGAACGCTATCCGTGTATGTCGCACAACCACTTTGGGGATAGATACATACGTTTGTCCCGATTGTGGGGAAGTACGGGAAATCAGCCATAGTTGCAAACACCGTTTTTGCCCGTCATGCGGCTGGCGTGACACGCTGAAATGGGCGGCACGCATGAAAGAAAAGATGCTGCGGGTGCCACACCGCCATGTGGTGATGACCTTGCCGCATATCCTGCTGGACTTGGTGAAGCGCAACAGGAAAGAAATGCTGAATATACTGATGCGTACTTCGGCTGAAACGCTGAAAGACTGGATGATGCACAAGTTCGGCTTGAAAACCGGGGTAATTGCCGTACTACATACCTACGGGGAAACGAAACAGCTCCATGTACATACGCACATGATTATGTCATGGGGCGGCATAGATAACGACGGTAAGATAGTCATCCCCGAACATGACTACGTGCATATCCCCTCTATCTGTAAGGTATTCCGCTACAAGTTTGAACACGCCCTGATAGAGTTGTTCGATGCGGGCAGGCTGGAGCATGACTTCCGTGACCGCATGGAGTTTATGGGCTTCATCAAAAAAGTGGCAAACAAAAAGGACTGGATAGTGCATTTGGAACCACCCATACAGATGCCGGAACAGGTGATACAATATGTGGGCAGATATTCCAAACGGGCGTGCCTGAGTGAATACAAGATTACGGCAATGGACGGCGAAAACATTTCATTCCGTTACCGTGATTACAAAAACTCACCCGACAGGAGGAACCCGGTTGAAAAGGAACTGACGCTGCATTACCGGGAGTTCTTCCCCCGGCTGCTGCAACACGTTCCACTGCGCTATTTCCGCATCGTGAGGTACTACGGCTTCTATTCCAATAAAGGCAGCCTGCCGGAAGAATACTTCGGGCAGGATGAAAGCGAGATAGAGGAAGCCGAGTTGCAACAGGCAGAAAGCGGATATGAAAACCCGTATTTCTGCGAGCGTTGCGGACGGACGAGAGTTTACAGCCATACCACGGTAACGGGTGGCGGCATGACATACACGGTAATACTGGAGCATTGCGACATACACCGGAAAAAAGCGGCATGACAGCAACATGGGATAGCTATGTCCTGCCGTGAACAAGAACAGTGAAATCCCATGAAAAGAAAGAAAGGAGAACTGAAAAATGAATGAAATACGGATAAGAGCAGTAATGAAACGAACGGGGTGCGGGCATGAACTTCACACCTCTTTCTGCCGGAAACAGCAGTCAAAAATTGAAGTTCTATATAGTATGTAATAAAGGAAATAAAAATTGTCTCGAACATGAGGATGAACCGCCCTAAACGGTCGGCTATCCTCTAAACATTTTAACAACTATCAACATGAATAAAATAATTATCAATCTCAATAAAGTATGGGGGAAAAGTAGCTTTTTCAACTTGTTAAAAGATGAATTAGCGTTTCCTGATTATTTTGGAAACAATTGGGATGCAGCAGATGAATGTATTAGAGATTTATGCTGGCTGGATAGTGGTACTACCATTTGTTTTCGTAATGCTGAGAAACTTAGAAGCAGGAATAGCTCGCTATATGACGAAATTATATTATTCATAAGAGAGAACCAAGAATATTGGGAAACAGAAACTGCAAATAAAATAAGAATAGTAATAGAATAGTTGTTAACATGTACCTTAATCGCCCCAAAAGGCGATTAGCTGCCAAACATTATCAGCCATAAAGTGAAAAAGATATGACAACAAAAAAGTTTGCAGATTTTATTCAGAAACAAACACGAAGTATAATTAATGTTTCATGTGAACCAATCTTTGGAGAGTATATACTCCAAATAAATGGAAAGAAAATAGGTGTTTTGTATCAGAATCAATGTTATCTTTTTCTTACCGATAAAGCGAAAGAGTTGTTGCCTGATGCAAAAGTTTGTCGTCCATATAAAAACCCAGCCGGAGAAGCGGATTTTATATTGGTAGAAGACATTACTAATCAAGAATTGCTTTGTTCTTTATTTAAGGCCACTTATGATAAGTTCTATGCTTGGCAGGATTTATTTTATGATTTTTCCTGTATATTTTCTTTCAATAAAGGTTTCATGAACGATATAGAAAGGGCATATGATGATTTTGTTGTCTTATTATCTTCTTCTTGGGAAAATGGCTTTCTAAAAGAGCCTCCAATAGACACAAAAGGTAGAATCATAAAGTTCGAATTTAGGCGAAGAGATTTAACTCTAGAAGGAGAAAAATACTTTTTCCCGTTTAGTCAGAAGTTCATTTTATATACAGATAGGACACTAAAGACACCTTCTGAAAAAATAATAAAAAAATGGTTAGATGAGGTAAGAAATAAATAAAGGTTGGTTGTTAACAAGCGGCTCAACCTCCCCTGAAAGGTCGGTTAGCCACCGAACATTATGTATCTTAATAAAATTCAATATGATATATATTCGTAAACAAACTTCACAGGAAATTGCAAATATAACCATAGTACAAGGAGAATCAATACAATTATTTGGTACACAGGGATATACTGTGAGTCAATTGCAATCCATTAATAAATTGCTTGGAATGAATGATTGTATGATATGTATTGATTGTGATTTAGGAATAAGTCAAGAAGATGAAGATTTGATATACAATCTCAATATTATTGAATTTTTGAGTAATGTACGGCATTTACTTGTCTCCAACTTTCCGCATAAAGCAGAATTGGATTCTATTGATTTTGTTCAATATACTCCATTACTGCAAAGTCTTTCAATTTTAGGTCTGATTAAAAGAAGCATATCATTGCAGAGCCTGCAAGAGTTAAAGTTCTTAGATACTCTTAATTTTGGAGACTATTTGGAAATTACTAAAAAACAACTTTCTGTCATTAACAGTTTGACAAATCTTAAAGAATTGGAGGTCAAAAAAATGGACGCATCGAGTCTGAATCCTAACTTCAATATGAAAAAGTTATCCATATTCTCCAAACTGACAAACGGGGAGTGTTTGCCTGACAAATTTCCGAATTTGGAATATCTGTATCTGAAAAGGCAGACGAAATGCTCGGATTTTTCGTGGATATCTAAATTGGTTAATCTGAAAAGACTTTATCTGCACTGGACTTTCAGTCTTGAGACCTTGCCAGACTTGTCAAAACTGAGCAACTTGGAATTGTTGGAGTTGGCAGGCTGCCCGAATCTGCGCTATGGTATAGACAGTGTCAGATATCTTCCGAAATTGCAGCGTTTTGTCGCAACGGAACTAACATGTCTAACAACCGAAGAGTTGGAAAAAACATTATTTCATCTGAAAACCTTGAAATCTGTATATATTTATTTCAGAAATAATAATGCAGAGAATAAAGCAATGGAAAAGTTAATGAAAAAATATAATTGGGTAAGTCATCCCAACTTATAAAGATACATAACAAGCGGCTTACCCTCCCCTGAAAAGGTCGGTTAGCCACCGGACATTATCAGTGCATAAAAAATAGAACATGAACTAATTAAATAAAAAAATATGAGTTGGTCTATCATTTTAATAAAAACGCCATTGAACGATGAATCAGATTTGTCGGATGTGGATGAAACACTGCCTATAACAGATAGAAATGCGTTCGTGGATTGGATGCAGAACACTTTTATTATTTCTGATGATAATTTGTTGGATAGCGAAATGATACTGCAATTAGACAACGAGTGTGGCGTGGAGATTTCTTGGGACGATAATGAAAGTATTGAAAATATACACCTATGTTTTCATGGAGGTGAAAATGAAGAAACAATCTTGCACTTCGTGAAACAATTATGCTCGCATTGGAATTGCAGGGCTATTGACGTGGAAGCAAATGAATTTATGTTTGTATAAAATCATTTATTTTGTTCTGACAACAAACAGCAAACCGACTGAATAAGCGGAACGCTGCCGGACATTAGCTGCAAAACATTAGAAAATGAGAACACCTATCATAATCATACTTTTGGCGACCGTATTTGCCGCAAGTTGCGGGGAGCCACCTATGCCGCCGTCGGACGAGGAAATGATAAGCCACTTCGCCACGCACGAGGCAACATTCCGCAAGGTGTACGAAATCATGGCAGAGAGTTCAGAGGGGAGCTTTCACTACCCGTCACTTTCTCCTGACGGGGTCATTATACTTGATTCAACAGAACAAAGCGATACATCCCATGAAACGAATGACGAACAAGACATCCCGGTTTATGGGCTGCTGAAGCCAGACCGACTCCTGCTTGACTCCTTGTTGTCAGAGATTGGATGCGGTCTTGTCTTTGTTGACCGCAGGGAATGGGAAACGGCGGATTCGGTATATGTGAGCCTCGTTATGCCGTACTATTCCCACGGCATCGTGGACGCCGGAACATCCAAGGGTTTCGTTTACGATCCCGGATTGAGAAGCCGTCGGAACATCCATATCACCGAACACGGCGACCTGAACGAGATCTACCGCAGGACGTACAACGACACCACGCTGTATAAACCTATTAAGTGGAACTGGTACATTAAATTAGACCATTCACGATAACTTTTTTTTCGCAAGTTGATTTTATAAAATTGCCGCCGACAGTTCGTACTTTCGGAAAAAGATGTTATATTTGCGAATGAAAGAGTTATTTGACAGCATAGCAACGCAAAACGCTGAAATTCGCACAGTTGCTAAATCGTTACCTCTATTTCTCAAATAATTCGCTAAAAGTTTATTTCCCAATCGGTTAAGTCAAACCGACAAAAATCTAAAATATGACCCGCATTCGTCCATACCTGCTCACGTGCTGTTGCACCGCATCGCTGTTACTGGCTTCTGGCAGAGCCACGCAACTCAGGGCGGAGACGCCCGGGGCGGAACCCGCGGTACAGGAAGCGCCTTGCGCTGCATTGGGCGGCCCGTTCGCCGCCATACCCGGGGAAACGGCACCATCGGCCGGGAAGCAGGTCGCGCAGCGGGGCAGGGCGCAGTCCCTCCGGGCGCAGCACCTCGCCCCGCGCAACCGCTCGCAGCACACGTTCTTTGCCAACGCGGCGTATACGGCCGTCATCTCGACGCTTTACCTGGCCGAAAGCACCTCCGGCTCGCTGAACGAAGGCTACGACATCAGTGCCGGGTACAACTGGACGTCGCGCCGGGGCTTCGGCGCCGGAATCGTCTACTCGGGCGGATTCATCTCGGCCGAACGCAACGGGATCCGGCGCACGAGCCGTATCCACTACATCGCGCCGGAGTTCGTCGCCCGGCAGCGGGCCGGGCGCAGATGGCTCTTCCGGGAAAGCGCGGGCATCGGCTACGGCCGCTACATCCGCAGCTACGGCGATACATCGGGCAGCAGGGGCGGCGTAGGCATCCATGAATCGGCCTCGGTGGAGTTCATGCTGGGACGCCACATCGGCCTGGGTGCGGGGATCAGCGGGCAATGGCTGATCGTCGACTCGCCGGACGTGGACGACGGCGCCGAACTGAGCCTGTTCGGCATCTTCCGCTTCCAGTTCGGGGGAGGGCTGAGGGTTTATTTTTAACTCCGCCCCGTACGATGCCCGCTCCGGGACGGAAGGGCGCAATAATTGCAGGATTTTTCACGTTGTGTCTCTTAGACACAAGCAAAACAGTTAGGATAATGAGAAAAGGTAAAATGGATCAGGAGGCTCTGCGCTATCACAGCGAAGGCCGTCCAGGGAAAATCGCGGTCGTACCGACGAAGCCCTATCACACGCAGCACGACCTGTCGCTGGCCTATTCGCCCGGCGTCGCAGCTCCGTGCCGCGAAATCGAAGCTAACCCCGAAGAGGTTTACCGTTACACGAACAAAGGCAATCTGGTAGCAGTCATTTCGAACGGCACGGCCGTTTTGGGACTGGGCAATATCGGAGCTCTGGCAGGCAAGCCCGTCATGGAAGGTAAAAGCATGCTCTTCAAGACTTTCGCCGACATCGACGCTTTCGACATCGAAGTCGACGAAACCGATCCCGAGGCATTCATCCGCACGGTGAAGGCGATAGCCCCGACATTCGGGGGCATCAACCTCGAGGACATCAAAGCCCCGGAATGCTTCGAAATCGACCGGAGGCTGAGCGAAGAACTGGATATTCCCGTGATGCACGACGACCAGCACGGCACGGCCGTCATCTCGACCGCCGCGATGCTCAATGCCGTAAAGATCGCCGGCAAGACGCTCGACAAACTCCGCGTGGTGGTCAACGGCGCCGGGGCCGCGGCCATCGCCTGCGCACGGCTGTTCATCGCCGTAGGCGTCCGCCGTGAGAACATGGTCTTCTGCGACAGCCGCGGCGTGGTCACGACTTACCGTACGGATATCAACGAAATCAAACGTGAATTCGCCACCACGCGCCGCATCACCACGCTGGCCGAGGCGCTGCACGGCGCCGACCTCTTCCTCGGGGTTTCGACGGCCGACGTGCTGACGCCCGAAATGCTGCGTACGATGTCGACCGACCCGATCGTCATGGCACTCGCCAACCCCGACCCCGAAATCGCCTACGACAAAGCCGTCGTATCGCGTCCGGACATCATCTTCGCCACGGGGCGCTCGGACTACCCCAACCAGGTCAACAACGTGCTGGGCTTCCCCTACATTTTCCGCGGGGCGCTCGATGTCCGGGCCACGAAAATCAACGAAGCGATGAAACTCGCCGCGGCACATGCGCTCGCCGGGCTGGCCCAGGAACCGGTGCCGACAATGGTGCTGCGGGCCTATGCGCTCGAAAAACTCGAATTCGGCCGCGACTATCTGATTCCCAAGCCGTTCGACCCGAGGCTGCTATGTACCGTAGCGCCTGCCGTGGCACGCGCCGCGATCGAATCGGGCGTCGCACGGCAGCCCATCGCCGATTGGGACGCCTACACGGAAAAACTCCGCAATCAATATCAGTCGGAATAACAAAAAAACGATCTCCAATGATATGCACCCCGAAAGTTTTTTGTCGAACTTTCGGGGTGCAGGTCATAAAAGGAGTAGGTTTTTCTGCGTCCAGATGCCGTCTTGCGCAGTAGCGTACGATCAAACGACTCTTCAAAGCATTATACGCCCAGCAACTTTATCCGTAAATATTGACAATCCGGATTTTTCTCGTAAAAGAGTTGAGTGTGAATGACTTTCAGGTAGAAACAGCCGTCCGAAGCCCAAAACATGTCTGCATGCCCGGCATCAACCGGCATCCAGTTCATATAAGTCGCGGTCATAATTCTTTCTATCTTTTCTCCGTCCGTTATTCCATACAGTTCCGCATTGGATTCGGGGTCATAGGGATTGCCCGAAATACAAATAATATATTTCCGATTGGGCGAGAGGTACGGAAATCCATCGAAATCCCAGCCCGGAAGCGATGCCTCGCCCGTGGTTTTATCATAGAAATCATATCCCCACCATTCATTGCCTTGTATATAAATCACATACTGGTTCAGGATTTCATATTGCCCTAAATAGCTGAATTCGTTTCCTCCATCGCCAACGATCGGCCTATCGACGAGCCGCACCTCTTTTTCTTCGGCTTTCAGGGTAATCACACCATCGACCTTTCGAAAGGTCGCCGTATCCGCGACGAAATAATCGACTCTGTTATTGGCCAGGCTGTCGAACGTCTCTTTGTCGATCAATTCCACGTCCAAATACCTGTCAAGGATTTTTGAACTTTCATTATTGTTCTCATCCAGACAACTGACTACGTTCAAATCGTCAGGAATGAGTTTTATCTCCGAAAGGCCGCCCGCGGCGCTCTTTTTCACGAAAACCTTTTCCCATCTCGAACCCTCTATCCAAGACCGTTCGTCCTGCCACTTCCGTGCGACTAAACTCCTGATACCATAAAAATCGGCCGCAGTATCGATGACCTCCAGGCGGTCGCCGTAGTTGTAATGTAACAGGCTCTTTGCATTTTCATCGGGTTCCTGCCTGGCATCGACGCCCCGCCTGTCGGTAACATAAACCGTCTCGATGACTTTAACCGAATGATAGTCTATCGGATAACCTTCCAGTTCTGACTCCGTCGGTAACGTGTCCTTCTCGGCCGTCCCGCTGTCAGCAGCCTGCGTTGTATCCGTTGTCGGTTTGTCGCTTTTTCTGTTCAGGCAGCTTACCGCCAGGAAACAGAGCGCTAAAAGAATTACTGTTTTCTTCATTGTTTCTCGGGTTCTTGTTTTCAAAATCAGCTCCGCCCTCCTTGCATTCCATGCTCAAAAAGCAGCAAAGACGCGTATTGACGATTCAAAACAGAGACTCAAAACAGCGCTGCAAAAGCATCCATCTTCATCGGCCGCACGTCGCAATCGCCAATGCCTATAGGCACCACGATACGCAGCATGCCGTCCTCATTCTTCTTGTCCTTGCCCACCTCTTTGAGCAGCCGCTTCACATCGACGGGCGGCGTGAGGTCGAACCCCAGTTTTTTCAGCACCCCGGCGATCCGGTCGCGGTCTTCCGCCGTCAGTACGCCGAGCTTCACCGAGGCATCGGCGATCAGCGCCGTGCCCACCGCCACGGCCTCGCCGTGGTTCAGGCGGTTGGTACACTTCTCGATGGCGTGCGCCAGCGTATGCCCGAGGTTGAGCTTGCGGCGGTCGCCCGACTCGCGCTCGTCGCGTTCGACAATGTCGGCCTTCACGCGGATCGACGCCGAGACGGCATCCGTAAGCAGGTCGGTATTGGAACGCAGGTCGTCGAAGGTCGTGGCTTCGATCCGCGCGAAGAGGTCGGCATCGGCGATGATGGCCGCCTTGACGACTTCGGCCAGCCCGGCGCGGAACTCCCGGTCGGAGAGCGTGCGCAGCATCCCGGGGTCGCAGATCACGAACCTGGGCTGCGAGAATGTCCCCGCCATATTCTTGTAGCCGTCGACATTCACGCCGTTCTTGCCGCCCACGCTGGCGTCGACCTGTCCCAGCAGAGTCGTCGAGACGAACCCGAAATCGAGGCCGCGCATGTAGGTCGCGGCGGCGAAACCCGCCACGTCGGTCACGATACCGCCCCCGATCCCCAGCACGAAAGTCGACCGGTCGACGCCCAGTTCGATGAAGCGGCGGTAGATCGATTCGACGGTTTGCAGGGTCTTGATACTCTCCCCGAGGCCGATCAGCACCGTATCGTAAGGAGCCAGCATCGGATGGTAGAGCCGGTCTATCGTGGCATCGGACACGACGACCACGCGCCCCCCGGGCAGTACTCCCGGCAGGATGTCGGACGTGGGCCCGATATAAATCTCGCTCTGCTGCCGGACATTGAAGATGGGTTCCATAATAATTAAACTTTTTTAATAAGCCAACAAATTTAGTATATTTTCCCGAGAAATTGTTACCTTTGCACCACAAATTCTTTTCACATGCAAAAACTACGCAATATTGCAATTATTGCACACGTGGATCACGGCAAGACCACGCTCGTAGACAAGATGATCCTGGCCGGCAACATCCTGCGCGACAACGCCAAGCAAACCGGCGAGCTGATCCTCGACAACAACGACCTCGAACGCGAACGCGGTATCACGATCCTCTCGAAGAACGTCTCGGTAATTTACAAGGATTATAAAATCAACATCATCGACACCCCGGGCCACGCCGATTTCGGCGGCGAGGTCGAGCGCGTGCTGAACATGTGCGACGGCGTACTGCTGCTGGTCGACGCCTTCGAAGGCACCATGCCCCAGACCCGGTTCGTGCTGCAAAAGGCGCTGGCGCTGGGCAAGAAGCCCATCGTGGTAATCAACAAGGTCGACAAGCCCAACTGCCGTCCCGAAGTGGTCAACGAACAGGTTTTCGACCTGATGTTCACGCTCGACGCCACCGAGGAGCAGCTCGACTACAAGACTATCTACGGCTCGGCCAAACAGGGCTGGATGTCGCACAAATGGAACGAGCCGACCGACTCGCTCGTCCCGCTGCTGGACGCCATCATCGACGAGATACCCGAACCGGCCGTGGTAGAAGGCACGCCCCAGATGCTCATCACCTCGCTCGAATACTCCTCCTACACGGGCCGTATCGCCGTGGGCAAGGTGACGCGCGGCTCGCTCAGGGCGGGACAGAACGTCACGCTGGCCAAGCGCGACGGTGCAACGATGCAGAAGACCAGGATCAAAGACCTGATGGTCTTCGAAGGTCTCGGCAAAAAGAAGGTCGACGAAGTGCCGTGCGGCGAGATTTGCGCCATCATGGGCATCGAAGGGTTCGAGATCGGCGACACGATCTGCGACTACGAGAACCCCGAACCGCTGCCCCCCATCGCCATCGACGAACCGACCATGTCGATGCTCTTCACGATCAACAACTCGCCTTTCTTCGGCAAGGACGGCAAATACGTCACCTCGCGCCACATCAAGGAGCGCCTCGACCGCGAACTGGAGAAAAACCTCGCGCTGCGTGTGACGCCCGGCCCTTCGGCCGACAGTTTCAACGTATTCGGCCGCGGCGTGCTGCACCTTTCGGTGCTGATCGAGACCATGCGCCGCGAAGGATACGAATTGCAGGTCGGACAGCCCCGCGTGATCGTCAAGGAGATCGACGGCAAGAAATGCGAACCGGTCGAGGAACTGACCGTCGACTGCCCCGAAACCTGCTCGGGCACGGTGATCGAACTGGCCACCAAGCGCAAAGGCACGCTCAGGAACATGACGTCGAACGGCGACCGCGTGCGGCTGGAGTTCGACATCCCCTCGCGCGGCATTATCGGCCTGAGGTCGAACATGCTGACGGCAACGGCCGGCGAGGCGATCATGACGCACCGCCTGAAGGATTTCGAACCGTGGGTCGGCGAAATCGAGATGCGCACCAACGGCTCGATCATCTCGGGCGAGACCGGCACGGCCTTCGCCTACTCGATCGACAAGCTGCAGGATCGCGGACGCTTCTTCATCAGCCCGATGGATCAGGTCTACGAGGGGCAGGTGATCGGCGAGCACACGCGCCAGAACGACATCACGGTCAATGTCACCAAGGCCAAGCAGCTCACCAACATGCGCGCTTCGGGGTCGGATGACAAGACCTCGATCGCCCCGCCGAAGGTCTTTACGCTCGAAGAGGCATTGGAATACATCCAGGCGGACGAATACGTCGAGGTTACGCCCCACGCCATGCGCCTGCGCAAGATATTGCTGCACGAGGTAGACCGCAAACGCGCTTCGAAGTAAACGGCCGCCGCATAACGCATAAACCGAACCCTGAAAATGGATCATTTCACCTTATCGCTGGCCGTCGGCGCCGTCGCAGGGACACTGGACATCATCCCGATGATTTTCCAGCGGCTGCCGTTGCGTTCGTGCCTGTCGGCATTCTTCATCTACTTCTTTGCGGCGGTCATCGTCTTTTACAGCAACCTGCCCTACCTGCCTTGGTGGGCGGACGGCATGGCCGTCACGCTGATGCTGATGCTCCCCGTACTCTTCACCTTCTCGGGCAAGGAGCGCAAAGCCATCCCGGTGGTGCTGTTCAACGCCCTGCTGTTCGGGTTCCTGATCAGCGCCGCGGAAAAATACCTGGCCTGAGGCATCCGGCCGAAAAAAAACGGGACGGCATCCGTTTTTTTACCTATAGCATGCAGTATCAGGCAATTTCTCCGTTTATAAAAAGGAAACGAACGGAAAAACGACAGAGATGAAAAGATATATACTGACGCTCCTGCTGGCGGCCTGCGTATGCACGGCCTGCGATAAGGACGACGAATATGAAATCCGCGAATGGACGGTCGCCTCGCAACTGGGCATCGCCCACGGGGCGAGTACGTTGCAGCCCGTACTGCTCGTCAAGGCCAACGACGACACGTCGTGGCGTGCCGTATATCAGGGCATCGAGGGATTCGATTTCGAGGCGGGTTACGAATACCGGCTCCGCATAAAGGCCGAACAACTGCCCGACACGCCCCAGGACGGCTCTTCGATCCGCTACACCCTGCTGGAGCAAATTTCAAAAGCCCCGGCGACCTCGGTCATCCCCGAGCGGTTCTTCCCGGCTTTCACGATGGAGGTCGCTCCGCAGCCGATGAATTACCGGGGACAGCGGTTTCTGGGCGTACGGTTCCCTGAGTCCGGGCTGAACGAATGGCAGCCATGGCCGTTCCGCATCGAAGGGTTCGAATACGAACCGGGATACGTCTACCGGCTCCGCATCGGGACTTCGGTAATCCCGGCTCCGGACAGCCCCGAGGGCTATTACACCGTCTGCTACTCGATGCTCGACATGGACAGGCTGCCTGCAGAGGATTAAAATGCGGAGAAACGTCCTGAAAACAAAAACGACCCTTTCGGGTCGTTTTTTCATGCGGGCAATCGTTCCACTCTCGTGAGCCCCCTTCAGCCGCGTTTCCACCCCTTGCGGCGGAGGTTATTCCCCTTCGGGGTCTTCCTGCACCAGCCCCCCTTTTTCAGGGTGGCGAACGAAAGGATATGCCACGTCACGCCAATGGCGACGGCAAGCAGGGCCGCCTGCGCCCACCACCAGGCGGTAAGCAGCGCGAAAATGCAGTAAAGCATCGTCCCCCACATGAGCGTCAGGGAAATGATCTTGGCACGGAGCGGTATGGCGCGATTTTCGCGGAAGTTCCGTACATACTCGCCGAAACAGGGGTGTTCGAGCAGCCAGCCGTAAAGCCGGGGCGAAGAACGCACCCAAAAGGCCGCCGATAGCAACAGGAACGGCGTGGTAGGCAGCAGGGGGACGAATATGCCGACGATGCCCAGCACGCACGAGATGCATCCCAATACGACGAGAAGAATTTTCATGGGGCAAAAATAGCACAAATTCGGGAGCCGGAAGCACGGCGACGGTTATTTTTCCTTATATTTGTAGAATAGAAACGGAATACGATACAAAACCAAAATACGATGATTAAAATAGGTATTGCCAGCGACCACGCAGGCTATGAAATGAAAGAATTTCTGGTAGGTTACCTCGACGCCATGGGTTACGAGGTGCTCGATTTCGGTACGCATTCGCCCGACAGCGTCGACTATGCAGACTTCGCGCATCCGCTGGCCGAGGCGATCGAAAACGGCGAACTCGAACGCGGCATCGCCCTCTGCGGCTCGGGCGAAGGGATGACGATGACCCTCAACAAGCACCAGGGCATCCGCGCCGGCCTGGCCTGGGAGCCCGAAATCGCGTCGCTCATCCGCCGCCACAACAATGCCAACATCATCGTCTTCCCGGCGCGTTTTATCACCAACGACGAAGCCGTGGCGATGCTCGACGCATATTTCGCAGCCCAGTTCGAAGGCGGACGCCACGAACACCGCATCGAAAGGATGGCGATCCCTTGCGGCGCAGCCGGGGATGCGGCAAAATAAGGGACAAAACCTGCGGGCGCGGATTATTCCGCGCCCGTCGCATGCCAGGTCGGGCAATGACCGGTCCCAAACATCCCCGACGGATAAAGGAAATCGTATGTCCCGACTGCGGGCGCACGGTCAGTACGGCTTATTGCCCGTACTGCGGACAGCGTTGCGGCACGGCACCCCTCCCGGGGCACAGCTCCCGGGAAGCAGCATAACAAAACAAACATGCCCAAACACCAACTCTGCCGCAACTGCGGCCACGAAATCGACCACAACTACTGTCCGGCATGCGGACAACGCACGACGACCGACCGGCTGACCTGGGCGTCGCTGGCGGACAGCATCTCTTCGACCTTCATCGGCGACGAAGCGTACGGCCTGCGGGGCATCAACATGCGCAAGGGCGCCGTGATGACATGGCTGGCGATCCTGATACACCCCTATGTTTCGGTCTCGGAGTTCATCCTCGGGCACCGCCGCAAATATTTCAACCCGGTGGCGATCCTGCTCATGCTCTCGACCTTCTACGCCGTAGTGTTCGCCCTCGTGGGCAAGGAGTTCACCCCTACGGCCCGGGCCGACTCCCCTCTGTTCCGATGGCTTATCTGCTCCTACTACGACTACGCCACGCTGCACCCCGCGGCCAACATGCTGCTGATGCTGCCGTTCTATGCACTGGCGATGAAAACCGTGTTCCGCAGGCGCTCCGACCTCAAATATGTGGAATACCTCTACATAGGCATCTTCCTGTCGGTGTTCGAAATCACGCTGATGATCCTCGCACTGCCTGCCGAACTGTTCATCCCGTGGTACAGCTCCTTCTACATGCAGATGCTGCCCGTCTTCATCTATACGGGATTCGTATTCCGGAAACTGTTCGGGCTGAAGAAGAAAGGCGCCGTCCTGCGCACGCTGCTGGCGAACGGACTGCAATATGTTTATGCATTTTTCGCAGCCCTGGGCTTGTTGACGCTGTCGCTGGGCATCTATTATCTGGTCGCCCCCGAAAAATTCAAGGAGAAGCTCAATATCCGCAACAGGGACGCCAGGACAGAACAGGTCGAAGGGTCGCAGCAGGGAGAAGGCGCGCTGAACGACATCCTGAACGGATTCTTGGACGGACTCCTCCATGAGGACGAAGCGGATAAAAGCTCCGGAAAGGACGGGGAGGACACCGCAGGCACAATAGATGAACCACAAAAAGATGTCCCGGAAAACAGACCGGAAACGGAAAAAACCGCAGCAGCAGGGGACAATCCCCCTGCGGGAAACACCGCAGGTCGTCAGGGCGGCGGGAAGACCTTGCCTGGAAAGTAAGTTGCGGGGAGCACCCCGAAGCGGCGATGCGGCAAAGCGGTAGCCCGGGAAAGCGGCGAATTGCTAAACGCGCGCAAGTTCAGACGGGCATACAACCCGGGATAAGGGAAAACCGAGATGCGGCAAGGGCGGAAGAACAGGGATCGCGGAGCAATTGACCCACACTACAACGTATAGACAAAGGGGGTCTGCAGCCGCAGGTTCCCTGCTTTTTGCGCATCGTCGAAAAGTCCGAACACGGCCGAGCCGCTGCCCGACATCGAGGCATAGACCGCTCCGGCCGCAAGCAGGCTGTCACGGGCTTCGCGGATGGCAGGATGCGCCGCGAAGATATGCGGTTCGAAATCGTTGGTCACCAAACCCTGCCACTCCGCCACAGGCCGCCGCAAGCGCTCCGCGAGGGGCACTTCGGGCACATGCGGACGTACCCCTGCGTAAGCCTCGCGCGTCGAAACGCCCACGTCGGGTTTTACGACAACGAGCGTCATTCCCGCCAGGCAGAGCGGGTAAGGCTCCATGATCTCGCCCCTCCCGGTGCAAAGCTGCGGGGTATTGCGCACGAAAAAAGCCGTGTCGCTACCCAATCCGGCGGCAAGGTCGATCAGCTCCGCCTCCGAGAGCCGCAGGCCGAAAAGCCCGTCGAGCGCCAGCAGTACGGCGGTGCCGTCGGACGAACCGCCCCCGAGTCCGGCACCGAAAGGCACCCGCTTGTCGAGGCGTATCTCCACGCCGTCCACGCCGTAGCGCTCCCGCATCAGCAGGAACGCCTTGACGCAGATGTTCTCCCCGGGGGTGCAATCCACCGCCAGCCCTTCGGAGAGGAACCGCACGCCGGGCACGGCTGTGCGCGTCACCCCGACCACGTCGTACAGTCCCCGCACGGGGAACATCACGGTCGACAACTCGTGGTAGCCGTCCTCACGGCGGCGCAGGACATCCAGCCCCAGATTTATTTTGCAGTTTGCATGCAGGATCATACGGCAAAGATATAAAATTTGTACTTTTGCCCTATGAAATTCCGCACCGAAATCGACATTGCGCCCCTCGGGGTGAAAATCGGATACGGGAACCGCATCCTGGCCCTCGGTTCCTGCTTCGCCGAACACATCGCGGGACGGCTCGCCGAAGCCCGGTTCCGCATCGTCACAAACCCCACGGGCATCCTGTTCAACCCCCTCTCCATCGCCGCCGCGCTGCGCAGCTATGCGGACGAGGCGCCCGTACAGCATTCCGAGCTGGACTTCGACGGCGAACTGTGGTTCCACTACGGGTTCCACGGCTCTCTCTCGGCCGCGTCGCCCGACGAGGCGCTGGCTGCGATGAACGCCGCCCGCAAGGCAGGCGCCGAAGCCCTGCGCCGTGCCGACCGGGTATTGCTGACCCTGGGCACGGCATGGGTCTACGAACACAACGGGCAGGTGGTGGCCAACTGCCACCGGCAGCCCGCGACCGAATTCGTACGGCGCAGGCTGGGCGTCGCGGAGATCACCGGGGCATTTTCAGCCCTGCTCGCCGGGCCGCTCGCCGGGAAAGAGGTCATCCTCACAGTCAGCCCCGTGCGGCACCTCGGCGACGGGCTGGAGGGCAACGCCGTGAGCAAGGCCGCGCTCCGCCTGGCAGCCGAAGAGCTGGCCGCGGCGCACGCCGCCGTCCACTACTTCCCGGCCTACGAAGTGCTCAACGACGACCTGCGCGACTACCGTTTCTACGCCGACGACCTGGTGCACCCCTCGGCGCAGGCCATACAATACGTCTGGGAAAAATTCATCCCCGCAGTGCTCTCGGACGAGGCACGACGCCTGCTCCCCGACGTGCGGCACATCGTCGTCGCGGCGGCGCACCGTCCCCGCAACCCCCGCAGCGAGGCCTACCGGGAGTTCTGCCGCCGCAGGATAGAAGAGATCGCGGCACTGCCGCAGGTCGATTTTCAGGCCGAGGAGGAATATTTCCGCAGATGTATCGAAATAAATTCGTAAATTTGCGGCCAATTACACACACGCAATGAAGCACAGGATCATTTTACTCGCCATAGCCGCCCTGGCGGCATTCGAAGCCGCGGCGGCACGCCCCCGCCTGGTCGTCAACATCGTCGTAGGCTCGATGCGCGCCGAAGACCTCGGCCGGTATGCCGGCAACTACGGCGAAGGCGGGCTCAGGCGACTGCTGGACGGGGGCACGGTCTTCGCCGACAGCCGCTACGACTACCAGCAGACCACGACGCCCGTATCGCTCGCCACGCTCACCACGGGCGCCATGCCTTCGACGCACGGCGTAATCGGCGCCCGCTGGCGCGACTACGTCGAAAACGACGCCGTGGAACTGATCGCCGGGCGCAAGGGCCCGGGGCCCTACAACCTGATAGCCCCGACTCTCGCCGAGGCGCTCCTGCAACACGAGCCCGGAGCCAAAGCCGTCTCGGTTGCCACCGAGGCGATGTCGGCGGTCATCATGGCCGGGCACGGCGGCGAGGCCTTCTGGCTCGATTCGGCGCGCTGCGGCTGGGAAACGTCGCCCTATTACGCCCCCGAAGTACCCGAATGGGTCGCCCGCAGCAACCGCGAACGCTACAACCTCTCATACATCGCCCCCGAGTGGCGCACGCTCTACGAAAAGGGACGCTACCTCAACACCCGCAACTGGGACATCGTTCTCACGGGCAAAAGCAGGAAAGACAAAGACGAGCCGGGCGAAGGGCGCCTGAAACTCACGTCGGACTACGACAAAATACTCTACACTCCGGCGGGCAACACCGCCGTGCTGGGCTTTGCCAAGCAGGCCATCGCCCAGTTCAAACTCGGCGACGACGCGACGCCCGACCTGCTGAACATCTGCCTCGACACGCCGCGCCGCATCAGCGAGGCCTACGGCCCCGAGTCGGTCGAGGTCGAGGACATGTACTACCGCCTGGATCGCGACCTGGCCGATTTCCTGACCTTCGTCTTCGCCCAGGTCAGAAACGGCGAGGTGCTCGTCGTCTTCACCTCCGACCACGGCACCAGCCCTTCTTTCGACACGGGGCACGAAGAGAGCGACCGGTTCAACACCCGCCAGTTCGAGGTGATCGTCAACGGCTTCCTCAACGTCCGCTACGGCATGGGCGACTGGGTGCTGGAGTACGAGGACAAATGCGTCTACCTGAACCACAACCTGATCTACGAGCGGGGGCTCGACCTGGCCGAGGTACAGAACGAGGTGGCGATCTTCGCCATGCAGTTCCGGGGCGTATCGCACGCTCTCTCGGCGACGGCCATGCGTACGAGCTACTTCGGGAGCGGCTATGCCCGCAAGATGCAGAACAGCTTCTACCCCCGCCGTTCGGGCGACGTCATCCTGAACCTGATGCCCGGCTGGATCGAGGAACAGGAGCGCTGCTGGTCGTCGTCGGGGTCGATGTACGGCTACGACACGCAGGTGCCGCTGGTATTCTACGGCGTCGGCGTCGGGCCGCAGCGCATAAAGCGCCGCGTGGACATGACAGCCGTGGCTCCGACCGTGGCACGTATGCTGGAGATCACCGAGCCTGCGGCATCGGAAGGCGAAGTACTGCCGGAAATAATAGATTTGTAAGGATTTAAAGCAAAAGATATGGACAAGATACAGGAGGAGATCATCGGGGAGTTCTCGGTATTCGACGACTGGCTCGACAAATACGACTACCTCATCGGCCTGAGCGACTCGCTCCCGGCCATCGCAGCCGAGCACCGCACGGAACAATACCTGATCGACGGCTGCCAGTCGCGCGTGTGGGTAGACGCACGCCTGGAGGACGGCAAGGTCTACTATGCCGCCGACAGCGACGCCATAATAACCAAGGGCATCATCGCGTTATTGATACGCGTGCTGAACGGGCGCACGCCGCAGGAGATCCTCGACACCGACCTCTATTTCATCGACGCCATCGGCCTGAGCGCCAACCTCTCGCCCACGCGCTCGAACGGCCTGCTGTCGATGGTCAAACAGATGCGGCTCTATGCGCTCGCGTTCGCAAGCAAAAGCGAAAAATAACAGACAGCCATGACACCCGAAGACATACTGAAGGTAGAGAAGGACATAGTCCTTACGCTCAAGAACATATACGATCCCGAAATCCCGGTCAACATCTACGACCTGGGATTGATCTACGAAATAGACTACACGCCCGACGGCGTGGCGAACATCCGCATGACCCTCACGGCGCCCAACTGCCCCATGGCCGACATGCTCGTGGAGGATGTCAACCAGCAGGTTGCCAAGGTCGACGGCGTAAAGGCGGTGAATGTCATCCTCACGTTCGACCCCGTATGGGACAAGAGCATGATGTCGGAGGAGGCGCTGCTCGAACTCAACATGTTCTGACATGGGCGCGGAGCAGGAGCATCGGATGCTGAACCGGCTGCAGGCCGGGGCCGGGACGTACGCCTGCGGCGGGTACCTCGCCGGGCTGAGCTCCCTCCAGCGCAGCGAAATATGCACGGCACTGCTCTTCAGCCGGTTGGAACGCAAGATACGCATGGTCGACGCCCTGCGGGAAGAGGCTTCCGAGAACTGGAACCAGACCTTCTACCTGCTCTATTTCCGCACGCTGGGCGACCGCCGGAACCAGGAAGCGTACCTCTCGCTGGCACGCCGCGTCCCCTACAAGGTCGTCCTGCGCGAACGGCTGGCGCCGCGGGCCGTCGAAGCCATGTTCTTCGGGGCTTCGGGGCTGCTGACGCTCTATCCGCACGACGCGTACACGCTCGACCTGGCGCGCGACTTCGAATACCTGGCGGCCAAATACGACATCGAACCGCTGGAGGCCGGAGTCTGGGAACTGGACGAAGTTCGCCCCGCCAACCATCCCGTACTGCGTCTGGCGCAGGCGGCGGAGTTCTTCATACAGGACGAATTCGTAATGGAACGCGCCATGTCATGCCGCACGGAAGAGGACATCCGGCGGCTGTTCTGCATCGAAGCGTCGGACTACTGGCGCACGCACCACATCCCGGGGATCGCAAGCGACGAACACCCCAAGCGGCTGGGCGCGTTCAAGGCCAATATCATCGGCATCAACCTCGTTTCCGTCCTGCAATTCGCCTACGGCAGCGTCACCGGGCGCGAAACGCTGCGCGACAGCGCCCTCACGCTGCTCGAACGCCTGCCAGCCGAGGACAACCGTTACATGCGCAACTGGCGCAACACGGGCGTTATGATCCGCAACGCGTTCGAATCGCAGGCGCTGCTGCAACTCGCCACGGAATACTGTCCTGCAAAACGCTGTACGGAATGCCCCGTCGGACGGCGCATCCTGCAAAGCATAAGTTCAACCGAATAACAGGCAACGATGGAAAAGCAATCCCCCCTCATAAGCGTCATCATGCCACTCTACAACGCAGAGCGATTCGTCGGCGAAAGCATCGGCAACATCCTCGGACAAACCGTCGGGGATTTCGAGCTGATCGTTATCGACGACGCCTCGACGGACTCCTCGTACGATATCGCAAGCCGTTATGCCGCGCAAGACGCACGGATCGTCCTGATGCGCAACGACGCGAACCACGGCGCCGCCTATACCCGCAACCGGGGGCTGGAGACAGCGCGCGGGAGTTTCATTACGTTCATGGATGCCGACGACCGCTGTTCGCCGGAACGTTTCGCCCGCCAGACAGCATTCTTCGGACAGCACCCGCAGATCGACCTGTGCGGCAGTTACTATACGATGTTCGGGCCGGACGATGCCCGGGAACAGAAGATCCAGGATCCCATCACGCACGAAGGAATCCGGATCCAGATGCTTTTCGGCTGCCCGTTCGCAATGTCGGGGGTCATGATGCGCCGCGGGGCCTTCCTGCGCTCGGGCGTCCGGTTCCGGGCGACCATGGCGGAAGACTACCTGTTCTGGGCGGAACTTTCCGGGCACATGCGCATGGCCAACATCCCGGAACACCTCTCGTTCTACCGCAGGTGGGAAAACCAACTTTCGACCAGCCAGTTAGACCGGCAAACCCTCAGCGCGCAAGCTATCCAGCGGGATCTGCTGCGCACAACCCTCGGCATGACGCTCACCGACGAGGAATCGCGGATATACACGCAGATGAACCTCCGGGTCGGGACACTGCGGCGCGACGAACTTACGACCTACCGCGGCCTGCTCAAACGACTCTACCGCGCAAACTCCGAACGCAGGGCCTACGATCCGAAACTGCTGCGCAAACGGCTGGTTTACCGTTACAAGCTCGCCTGCAAATGTTTCTATCCCTCTTGGACCGTAAAAATCAGGAAACGCCTGCTGTGGCTCGAACTCCGGTGATATGAAAAAAGTCAGCATCATAATCCCGTTGTACAACCTCGAAAAACTGATCGGGAAATGCATCGCTTCGGCCCTCGGGCAGGATTTATCTCCCGAGGAGTACGAAATTCTGGTCATCGACGACGGGTCGACGGACGGGTCGCTCGCAACCGCCGAAAAGGCGGCGCAGGGGCACCCCAACGTACATGTATATACCAAACCCAACGAGGGGCTGAGCCGCACGCGCAACTACGGCACCGACCGCGCCGCGGGCAGGTACGTCATGTATCTCGACGCAGACGATTACCTCGAACCGAATGTCCTCGGGCACCTGGTGGAAACCATGGAGTGCGGAGGGCTCGACATGCTGTGCTTCGAAATAGCGGGAATCGACGAAAACGGCAACGACGTTCCACTCTGGAGCGACGGGATTTCCGCAGGCAACGGCTCCGACGTGCAGCGCGGAGTCGATTTCCTGCAACGCGACCGGTTCCTGCCGATGGTATACGCCTACCTCTACTCGCGGGAGATGCTCGACGCCAACTCGCTGCGGATGACCCCGATCTGGCACGAGGACGAAGAGTTCACACCCCGCGCATTGTATTACGCACGGCGGATCCAATACCTCCCCGTCCGGGTTTACAACTACCTGCAACGCAGCGATTCGTTCATGGGCAATTACAAGCCGCAAAGTCGCTTAGACCTCGTACGCGCCATGAAAAGCCTGACCTGTTTCGCCTCCCGCATCGGGACGGAAGACCCCTCAGGCGCCCGCCTGATGCGCCTGCATGTGGGCAAGACCCTAAGCCTGGCATGCAAACAGACCGTGGTGAGGCAACTCGGCAACGCCCGCGAAATGCTCCGGGAAGCCCGCCGGCAAGGCATCATGCCGCTCCAATTCCGCCGCCGGGACTTCCGGCATTTCCTGATAAACCGCCTGCCGGGCCTGTACGTCCTCTACTACAAGCTGCACAAGCGCCAAAAATAACTGCAAACTATTGCCGGGACGGCAGTTCCGCAGATGAAAAAATATTGCGGCGGGGAGTGATGTCCCCGCCGCAATATTTTGTGGTTTTGAAAGAAATCATTACTTTTGTAAGATTTACGTACACAACCCCGAAATAACTGAAATCACATATGGAAATAGTTGCAAGTTTAATCAAACTTTTCTTCGGCTCGAAAGCCGACAAAGACCGCAAGCAGATCGAGCCTTACCTCGAGAAGATCAAGGCGGTATACCCTTCGATAGAAGCCCTTTCGAACGACGAACTGCGTGACAGGAGCGAAGCGCTGAAGAAACAGATCGCCGATTTCATCGCCCGGGACGAGGCCGACATCGTGGAACTGAAGGCCAAGCTTGAACTGCCCGAAACCTCGCTGGAGGAGAAGGAGCGTATCTCGAAGCAGATCGACGAGACGACCAAACGCATCGACGAGAAGATCGAGGAGAAACTCGACGAGATACTGCCCGAAGCCTTCGCCATCATGAAGGATACGGCACGCCGCTTCGCGCAGAACGACGAGGTGGTCGTCACGGCCAACGATTTCGACCGGGATCTGGCCGCCGAGAAGGACTTCGTCCGTATCGAGGGCGATAAGGCCATCTACGCCAACCACTGGATGGCGGGCGGCAACGACCTGAAATGGGACATGATCCATTACGACGTACAGCTGTTCGGCGGCGTGGTGCTCCACAAGGGCAAGATCGCCGAGATGGCGACGGGTGAAGGAAAGACACTCGTGGCGACGCTCCCCGTATTCCTCAACGCACTGGCCAAGAAGGGCGTGCACCTGGTCACGGTGAACAACTACCTGGCCAAGCGAGACTCGGAGTGGATGGGCCCGATGTACCAGTTCCACGGGCTTTCGGTAGCCTGCATCGACGACACGCAGCCCAACTCCGACGCCCGCCGCAAGGCATACATGGCCGACATCACGTTCGGTACGAACAACGAATACGGCTTCGACTACCTGCGTGACAACATGGCCTCGTCGCCGGCCGATCTGGTGCAGCGCAAGCACCACTTCGCCATCGTCGACGAGGTCGACTCGGTGCTGATCGACGACGCCCGTACGCCGCTCATCATCTCCGGCCCGGTACCCAAAGGCGACGACCAGCTCTTCGAGCAGTACTGCCCGGCCATCGACCATCTCTACAACCTGCAGAAAAACCTCGTGACGGGCCTGCTGGCCGAGGCACGCCGGCTTATCTCGGAGGGCAAGAACAACGAGGGCGGCGTGAAGCTCTACCGTGCCCACAAGGGCCTGCCCAAGTACAAGCCGCTGATCAAATACCTCTCGGAAACGGGCGTCAAGGCACTGATGCAGAAGACCGAGAACACCTACATGCAGGACAACAACCGCCGTATGCCGGAGATCACCGACGACCTGTTCTTCGTCATCGACGAAAAACTCAATTCGGTGGAACTGACCGATAAGGGACACGAGGCGCTGTCGAAATATTTCAACGAGGACGGGTTCTTCGTGCTGCCCGACATCGGCGCCGAGGTGGCCGAGCTGGAGAAGAGCAACCTCTCGGACGAGGAGCGTGCGCAGAAGCGCGACCAGGTGGTCAACGACTATTCGATCAAGTCGGAGCGCGTGCACACGATCCACCAGCTGCTGAAAGCCTTCGCCATGTTCGAGAAAGACGTCGAATACGTGGTGATGGACAACAAGGTGAAGATCGTCGACGAACAGACGGGGCGTATCCTCGACGGGCGCCGCTATTCGGACGGCCTGCACCAGGCCATCGAGGCCAAGGAGCACGTGAAGGTCGAGGCTGCGACGCAGACCTTCGCAACGATCACGCTGCAGAACTATTTCCGCATGTACCACAAGCTGGCCGGTATGACCGGTACGGCCGAAACCGAGGCTTCGGAGTTCTGGAGCATCTACAAACTCGACGTCGTGGTGATCCCGACGAACCGCCCGGTGATCCGCGACGACCGCCAGGATTTGATTTACAAGACCAAGCGTGAGAAATACAACGCCGTGATCGAGGAGATCGTGAAGCTGGTCGAGGCGGGACGCCCCGTACTGGTGGGCACCACCTCGGTCGAGATTTCGGAGTTGCTGAGCCGCATGCTCAAGCTCCGCGGCATCAAGCATAACGTCCTCAATGCCAAGCAGCACCAACTGGAGGCGCAGGTCGTGGCCGAGGCGGGCCGCTCGGGACAGGTGACCATCGCCACCAACATGGCCGGCCGTGGTACCGACATCAAACTGACGCCCGAGGTCAAGGCAGCCGGGGGTCTTGCGATCATCGGCACCGAACGCCACGAAAGCCGCCGCGTCGACCGCCAGCTGCGCGGACGTGCCGGACGTCAGGGCGACCCCGGATCGTCGCAGTTCTTCGTATCGCTCGAAGACGACCTGATGCGCCTGTTCGGGTCGGGCCGCATCGCCTCGATGATGGACCGCATGGGGCTGAAAGAGGGCGAGGTGATTCAGGCCGGCATGATGACGCGGGCCATCGAGCGCGCCCAGAAGAAGGTCGAGGAGAACAACTTCGGAATCCGCAAACGCCTGCTGGAGTACGACGACGTGATGAACTCGCAGCGCGAGGTGATCTACACGCGCCGCCGCCACGCGCTCTACGGCGAGCGGATCGAAATCGACCTGAACAACATCATGTACGACTACGCGGACAACTTCGTGGAGGTCAACCGCGGCATCGAATTCGAGGATTTCCGGTTCGAGCTGATCCGCGAAGTGGCCATCGAGCCCTCGTTCGACGAGGCGACCTACGGCTCGGCGAAACCTGCCGAGCTGGCCGAACTGATCGTAAAAGACCTCAAGGATGCCTATGCACGCCGCGCGAAATCCGTGGCCGACACGGTACGCCCCGTGATGGAGCGCATCTACGAGGATCGGAAAGAGCAGCTGGATTCGAACATCTATTTCCCGATCACTGACGGCCACCTGGGTTACAACGTCCCGGTAAACCTGCTGAAATGCAAGAATTCGGACGGGGCGGAGATCTTCAGGGTATTCTCGAAGGTGGTGATGTTCACCTCGATCGACGACGCATGGCGCGAGCACCTGCGCGAGATGGACGACCTGCGCCAGAGCGTGCAGAATGCCACCTACGAGCAGAAAGACCCGCTGCTGATCTACAAGTTCGAATCGTTCGGGCTGTTCTCAAAGATGATCGTCAAGGTCAACCGCGACGTGCTGGCCATCCTCAACAAAGCCTACATCCCGGTGCGCGACCAGAACGCCGAGGCCGTACAGCGGGAGCGTCAGGAGCGTGCCAAAGTCGACGTCAACAAGTTGCAGGCCTCGCGCATGCAGGCTGCGGCTCAGGCCGGGCAGCAGGACAAACAGAAACCAATGCCCCTGCATGTCGAGAAGAAGGTCGGCCGCAACGACCCGTGCCCCTGCGGAAGCGGCAAGAAATACAAGCAGTGCCACGGAAAAGGAATTTAACCAATTTAACCACCTGCAAACAAGTTCGCCCGTACGGTGAAAACCCTGATAAAATACAGCATAACAGCCGCGGCATTCTGCCTTGCCTGCGGGGCGGGCCGCGCAGCTGCGCAACAGCAAGGCAAAGCCCCGAAGCAATACGACGTGGCGGCCTATGTCTACCCCGCCTATGCATCGGACGACCCGCGCCTGCGGCCTTTCTGGCCGATGGGGATCGGGGAATGGGAAACCGTCATGACCATGCAGCAACGCAATCCGGGGCACTACTGGGATCGCAAACCGCTGTGGGGCTATGTCAACGAAGCCGACCCGGCGGTGATGTCGATGGAGATCGACCAGGCGACCCGTCACGGCGTGAACGTCTTTATTTTCGACTGGTACTGGTACGACGGACGGCCTTTCATGGAGACCACGCTCGACAACGGGTTCCTGAAGGCCGGCAACGTGGACAAAATGCGGTTTTACCTCATGTGGGCCAACCACGACGTACTCAACCACTGGGATACGCGCCTGGCGCGCGTACACGAGCAGAATGTGATCTGGACGGGAAAGGTCGACCGCGAGGAGTTCGAAAAGATATGCCGGCGAAACATCGAAAAGTATTTCAAGCACCCGCAATACTACAAGATCGACGGCAAGCCGGTCTTCATGGTTTACGACCTGCCGCAACTGATCGCGGGACTGGGCGGCGTGGAGCAGACGGCCGATGCCCTGAAATGGTTCAAGAAGGAGGTGAAGAAAGCCGGATTCCCGGGGCTGGAACTCCAGTTTGCCATGTGGTCGATCAACCTCAATTACAGCGGGTTCGATGGCGGCAAAACCGAAAACCCGGAGAACGATTTTATCAGGACGCTGGGATTCACCGGCACCACGCACTACCAGTTTGCGCATTTCGCCAACGTCGACCAGGACTACCTGGCCATCCTGGAGCAGGTGCGCGACGAATGGGCGAGGATCGACGCCACGTACGATTTCACCTACTACCCGCATATCAGCGTCGGCTGGGACAACAGCCCCCGCACGGGGCACAGTGCCGTGGTGAAGAACAACACGCCGGAAAATTTCGCCAAGGGGCTCCGCATGGCGCGTGAGTACATCGACGCGCATCCCGACCGGGCACCGCTGATTACGGTCAACAGCTGGAACGAATGGACGGAGACCAGCTACCTGATGCCCTGCAACGTATTCGGGTACGGGTATCTCGAAGCCGTCAAAAAGGTATTCATCGACATGCAATAAGCCTCCCGCACGGAGGAGGAGAACGGATTATGGGTTACAACGAGGAAAAACAACGCCAGCTGGACATGCGTTACCTGCGCATGGCCCGCATCTGGGCTGAAAATTCGTACTGCGTACGACGCAAGGTCGGGGCGCTGATCGTCAAGGACAAGATGATCATTTCCGACGGTTACAACGGCACGCCCTCGGGCTTCGAGAATGTCTGCGAGGACGAGACCGGCAAGACCAAACCCTACGTACTCCATGCCGAAGCGAACGCCATCACGAAGGTCGCCAAAAGCGCCAACAACTGCGACGGCTCGACGCTCTACATCACCGCGGCGCCCTGCATCGAATGTTCGAAACTCATCATCCAGGCAGGTATCAAGCGAGTGGTTTACTGCGAGAAGTACCGCTCGGAAGAGGGGCTCGACCTGCTGCGCAAGGTCGGCATCGAATGCATACAGCGCGAAATCGACGAACGCTGACATCCGGCCTGTGAAACGGATACCCCTGTTGCTCACCACCCTGCCCTGCATATCCGGCGGGCTCATCTCCTCGCGGGGTCAGGAGCCTTCCGCACAGCACCCTGCAAGCATTGAGGCGCTCAACTACATGGTCGGCCGGGGCTGGTAATTCGTACAGGCCTACGTTTCGGTGAATGAGCACCAAACCACGCATTTCCTGCTGCGACGTGCCTCCTCGTGCCTGTCCGACACGGAAAAACGGCTGTTGCTTGCTGAACCCCGCACGCATAAGGAGGCGCCCGAAAAGAGAAAAAAGGGAAAACGACAGGAAAAGAGCCGAATCACGGTTCTTTTTTACTTTCCTCATTCCCGGATGCGCAACGGAGAGTTATTTGCATTTCCCGAATAAAGCCTTTATCTTTAAAAGGTGAATCATCTAAAACCGACCGGTATGAAACGTATCGTCATCGTAGGCGCCACATCAGGCATAGGGCTCGAAGTGGCGAAATTGTGCATCCGCGAAGGATGGCGCGTAGGCGCAGCAGGAAGGCGTGAAGAGGCGCTCGAGGCACTCCGCGCCACAGCCCCCGAACAGGTTGAGACCGAACCGCTGGACATCACGCGCGACGACGCACCCGGACAGCTCGCCCGCCTGATCGACAAGCTGGGTGGCATGGACATCTACCTGCATTGCTCGGGCATCGGCAAGCGGAACACCGGCCTGCTGCCGGAGATCGAACTCGACACCCTGCGCACCAACGGTGAAGGGTTCGTGCGCATGGTTACGGCGGCTTTCGGCTATTTCCGGGCCAACGGAGGCGGGCACCTGGCCGTCATCAGTTCGATCGCAGGCACGAAGGGACTCGGCAGCGCCCCGGCCTACTCGGCTACCAAGCGCATGCAGAACACCTATATCGACGCGCTGGCGCAGCTCGCGCACATGGAAAAACTCGGCATCCGCTTTACGGACATCCGCCCGGGTTTCGTCGCCACCCCGTTGCTGGCAGGCGACGGGCACTACCCGATGCTGATGAAGACCGAAAAGGTCGCTGCACGCATCATGCGGGTATTGAAACGCCGGCGCCGCAGAGTGGTCATCGACCGCCGCTACGCGGTCATGGTATTTTTCTGGAAACTGATCCCCGAATGGCTGTGGGAGCGGCTCAACATCCGCAAAAACGAGTGACCGCAAACAGCCCCAGGCCGTGCAGACAGCAACGGGTCAAACGGCAACAGGTCGCTAATGGCAATAGGCCGTGTTAACGGCGAACGGTTGTGCAAATCAAACAGCCTGCCGCCCATCGCATCATTTCCGCCACAGACCGCCCCACCGTGAAAAACCTATCGCTCCGGACGCCATCGCCGCACCGGCCTGCCACATAGCCCCCGGGTCATGGCGACAAGTACGAGACAGATTACCCGACCAAACCGGGAACCTTCCGACGCACCCGCGTGATACGGGCGGGAGGAAGCACGGTTCGACACATAATCGAATGACACGAAAAAGGTTGTCTAACAAGTCTAATTTTAACGATTTCACCCCTGTCAGAATAAACTCTGGCAGGGGTGATTTTCGATTTTCGGGACTGGTTAGACAGCCCATTCTTTCCGAAACCCTCAGAACGGCAAGTCGTCGGGATCGTCCGCCGGAACGGCCGGCGCCGCGGGTTGCTGCGCCGCAGGCTGCTGGAAACCGCCCGCAGCAGGTTGTCCTCCGTAAGCCGGGGCCTGCTGCTGCGAACCGTACCCCGAAGAGGCACTGTCCGAAGCCGGGTTGTCACTGCGCCGCCCCAACAGGTTCATCACGTCGGCCATGATCTCGGTCGTATAACGTTTGTTGTTGTCCTTGTCCATCCACTCGCGGGTACGCAGGCGCCCCTCGACATAGATCTGCGTCCCCTTACGGACATATCTGTCGACCACGTCGGCAAGGCCGCGCCACAGCGTGATGGTGTGCCACTCGGTATGCTCCTTGGCCTCGTTGGCCTGACGGTCGAACAAGCGCTCGGTCGTCGCCAGGCGGATGCGGGCGACCTTCACGCCGCTCTCGGTGGTGCGGACTTCGGGGTCTATACCCACGTTGCCCACCAGAATCACTTTGTTTACCATATCTTACAGCTGTTTTATCATACGTTTGAAGAGTACCTCCATCTTGATGCCGGCCTTCTTGCCCTGCCGCTGCACGTCCTCGTGATCACCCACCTCGTCCGAAAGGCCGCAGTTGGTGATGACCGAGACGCCGAAGACCGGGATCGACATGTGGCGCGCCACGATCACCTCGGGCACGGTCGACATACCGGCCGCATCGCCGCCGATATTCTTGAAATAACGGTACTCGGCCTGCGTTTCGAACGTCGGGCCCGTGCCGCCGACATAAACGCCGTACTGGAGTTTGATGTTCTCCTCCTCGGCGATGGCCGTGGCCTTGGCGATCAGCGCCTTGTCGTAACAGTTGTGCATGTCCGGGAAGCGGGGCCCCAGCTCGGCGATGTTACGGCCGATCAGCGGGTTGGGCATCAGGTTGATATGGTCGGTGATGACCATCAGGTCGCCCACGCGGAACGAGGTGTTGATCCCGCCCGAAGCGTTCGACACGAAGAGGTATTTGATGCCCAGCTGCTGCATGACGCGCACCGGGAAAGTCACCTGCTGCATCGTGTAGCCCTCGTAGTAGTGGAAGCGCCCCTGCATGGCTACGACCTTGCGGCCCTCGACCGTGCCGAAGATCATACGCCCCTTGTGCCCCTCGACGGTCGAAACGGGGAAACCCGGGATATCTTTGTATTCGATGGCGAATGCAGTGTCGATCTTATCGGCGAAACCGCCCAGGCCCGTGCCGAGGATGATGCCCACCTCCGGGGCGAAAGAACTCGTGGCGGCGTCGATAAAAGCCGCTGTTTTTTTAATTTCCTCTAACATCTTCTTCCAGTTTTTGCAGAAAATCCGTCGCCGAATCCTCTATGAATGAAATATTTATCGGTAAATAGTATATCCTGCGCTGTATCTCTTGGGGGATCTTCGCGCGGTTGGTCAGTTTTACAGCATCCTTTTCCGTGGTCACGATGACCGCCCCGGGAAACCTGTCCAGCAATTCGCGCAGGCGGTTCAGGTCGCGCACCTTGTAGACGTGATGGTCGTCGAGCGTCATCTCGGCCACCACCTCGTAGCTTTCCCGCAACGCCGCGAGGAATGGCTTGGGACTCCCGATGCCCGAAAGCGCGATCACCCGCTGTCCCTGCACGAGCGGTTCGCCGGGCGCGGCATCCGGGAAGAGCGGCTGCGGCATGAAACTCTCGAAACGGGTGAAATAGACCCGCTGGTAGGCGACCTGTATGAGCACCTTGCGCAGGATACGCCGGTCGATGGGCGCCATCTTCTCGGGGCACTTCGTCACGACGAAATAGTGGGCGCGGTGCAGTTCTTCGGGCAGGTCGCGCAGGGTTCCGAGCGGCAACATCCTGTCGTGCTGCACGGGGCGCGTGGCGTCGATCATCACGATATTCACCTTCGGCTCTACATAGCGGTGCTGGAACCCGTCGTCCATGATGATGAGGTCGACGTCGGGGTGCTCGGCACAAATGCGGCGGATCCCGTCGGCGCGCTTCTCGCACACGGCCACCACCGTATCGGGGAATTTGAGTTTGATCTGCAACGGCTCATCGCCCACATCCCGGTAACGGGAGTCGGCCTTCACTTCCAGATACCCCTTGGTACGGCGGCCGTACCCGCGCGACAGCAGGGCGACGCGATGCATCTGCGACATATAGGCGATCACCATCTCGGCCATCGGGGTTTTGCCCGTACCGCCGACGGTGATGTTGCCGATACAGATGACCGGGATGTCGAACTTCTCGCTTTTGAGGATACCCCAGTCGAAGAGACGGTGACGGAAAGTCACCCCCGCCTTATAGAGGAGAGCCGCAGGAGCAAGCAAGCATTTCAACATTTCGGGTCGGTTTATCCATACAATTTTTCAAAGGTAGCAATAAATCTCCGGAACACAAAACAAAAAAAGCAAATCCCGGGCCTGAATGACAAAGGAATAATAAAATTGGGGATTCCTGCGTTTTTTTCATATCTTTGCTTGCGTCTATGAGAAGTTTTAAATTACCGATATGCGCCCTGCTGCTCGTAGCCGCAGGGGCGTGCGACAGAACTACGCAACAGGCCGCGGCCGAAAAGGAAGAAGCCGCGCCGCAGAATATCGTTTACGGCATCAACGCCGACAACTACCGCACCGAAACGGGCGAGGTGGGCAGCGGCGAAACGCTGGGGAAAATCCTGAACGGGTACGGCGTTTCGGCCCTTACGGTCGACAGGCTCGACAAAGCCTCGAAAGAGATTTTCCCGCTGCGCAACATCCGCGCCGGGCATAAATACACCGTCTTCATCCACGAGGATTCGCTCTATGCCCCCCACCTGGACTACCTGGTCTACGAACGCAACATGTCTCAATACGTGGTGTTCGGGTTCCATGAGGATTCGGTCAGCGTCCAGACGGGAGAAAAGGAATTCACGGTACGTCGCACCAAGAAGAGCGCCACGATCAATTCGTCGCTGTGGGGTGCGATCATGGAGGAGCACCTGCCCTATGCGCTGGCCGCGGAAATGGAGGACATTTACCAGTGGACAGTCGATTTCTTCGGCATCCAGAAGGGCGACAATTTCACGGTGATCTATGACGAGCGCTTCATCGACGACAGCATCTCGGCCGGCATCGGCCGCATTTGGGGCGCCAAATTCTGCCAGGGCGGCAAGGAGTACTACGCCATCCCCTTCCGGCAGGGCGGCAAAATCCAGTATTGGGAATACGACGGCGGAAGCCTGCGCAAGCAGATGCTCAAGGCGCCGCTGAAATACACACGCATCAGTTCGAAGTTCACCTATGCGCGCAAGCATCCGATCTACAAGGTATACCGGCCGCATACGGGCGTCGATTACGCGGCGCCGAAAGGCACGCCCGTACATGCCGTAGCCGACGGTGTAGTGACCTTCAAGGGCTGGGGCGGCGGCGGTGGCAACACGCTCAAAATCAAACATGCCGGCAACCTGATGACGGGTTACCTGCACCTGAGCGGCTATGCCAAGGGCATCTCGAAGGGCTCGCGCGTTTCGCAGGGGCAGCTGATCGGCTACGTCGGTTCGACGGGCGCCTCGACCGGTCCCCACCTCGACTACCGCATCTGGAAAAACGGCACGCCGATCAATCCGCTGAAAATCCCCCAGGAACCGGCCGAACCGATCTCGAACGAGAACCGCGCGACGTTCGAATTCGTGCGCGACCGTATCGTGGCCGAACTGAACGGCGAGGTGAAGGAGGGGGAGCGCATCACGCAGCTCGATTCGCTCGTCATCCCGCAGCCGGCAGCACCGGAGGCAGCGAAATAACGGGGAAAATGGCCGCAACGACAGGCAAGGAACATCTGCCGGCCGACATGCCGGAAAGCTGGGATCAGGAACCGCTCGATAAAAGGCCCGGGGGCAGGACGAGGATGGAAGCCATCCGGGAAACGGGCAAAGCACCCGGGAATGCCGGGGAACAGACAGGAACGCCCCGGAAAAAGTCCGGTATACCGAAAAAAACCGGAAATCCGGAGGATACAGCGGAAAGCACCGGGGCGCAGGAAGCCAAACATAAAGCCGGCGTCGATGCGCGAATCGTACGGTTTCTGAAAAAACACCATGTGCTGACGCTGGCGACGAGCGGCGAGGGAGCGCCCTATTGCAGCAACGCATTTTACTGCTACGATGCGGAACGCAATTTGCTGATCTTCACGTCGGACATGGCGACACGCCACGCGCAGCAGATGGCTCGCAACCCGTGTGTCGCAGCCTCGGTAGTCCTCGAAACGAAGGTCGTGGGACGCGTCCAGGGGCTGCAATTGTGCGGTAAAGCCGAAAGGGCCGACGAGGCGGCGAGGCGGGCATACCTCAAACGGTTTCCCTATGCCGTACTGGCAGAACTGACCCTGTGGGCGATCGCGCCCGACTTTATGAAATTCACCGACAACACGCTCGGATTCGGAAAAAAACTGATATGGAACAACAGATAGGAGTCATCATCGTAGCAGGCGGGGGCGGAACCCGCATGGGAGGTTCGCGTCCCAAGCAATTCATGATGCTGGGCGGCCTGCCCGTCCTGGCCCATACGATCAACAATTTCGCCGGGGCGCTGCCCGGGGCAGAGATCGTCGTGGTGCTGCCCGCGGAGCACGCCGATTTCTGGAAGGACTTCGCAGCACGCTTCGACATCGCGGCACACACGGTTACGACGGGAGGCGACGAACGGTTCCATTCGGTGAAAAACGGGCTGAAAGCCCTGAAGCGCGATCCGGAATTGATCGCCGTACAGGACGGCGTACGACCGCTGGCCTCACACGGCATGATCCGCCGTGCGGTGGCCGCAGCCGCCGAATACGGCACTGCGATCCCGGTCGTCGAAGCCGTGGATTCGTACCGCGAAACGGACGGCACGGCTTCACGCATCGCCGACCGCCGCCGCCTGCGCATCGTACAGACCCCGCAGGTATTCCGCGCCGACATACTGCGCCGCGCCTACGAGGCGGAGTACCGCCCCGAATTTACGGACGACGCATCGGTCGTGGAACAGGCCGGCGAGGCCGTATTCCTGTGCGAAGGCGAGCGTACGAACCTGAAGATCACGACCCCCGAAGATATGGTCATCGCCGAAGCTCTGCTGGCCGGGCGCGAAAAGACGGAGGAAAGCGCGGATGGAGAAAACCTATAAATACCGTTTCAGCCGCCGGGCGATCTACTGGACGCTGGTCTATCTGGTGGTCTTCGTACTGCTGGGCTGGTTGTTGTACCACCTCTACGAAGGGGGCTACCTCTCGGCCTGGTTCACCTCGTTCATCGTGGCGCTCATCGCCCTGATGTCGCTGTCGATCCCCCGCAGGATCGTGGTCACCGACGAAAAGGTCGAGGTGCGCTGCCTGCTGGACATCACCGAAATCCGCCGCGACGAGATCGCCTCGGTTCGCCGGGTCGACCCTCGGCGGATGAAATGGTTCTTTCCGGTATTCGGGGGCTGCGGGTTCTTCGGTTATTACGGACATTTCCTCGACCTCAGGCGGTTCGAACGCGTAAAACTCTACGCCTCGGAGTGGAAAAACTTCGTGGAGATCACCGACATCTACGAAGACCGCCTGTACGTCTCGTGTTCGGATGCCGACCGCCTCGTGGAGGAGCTTATGCCCCCCGGAGGCAACCGCCCGGCGGAAGACGACGAAGAGGAAGAGCAGGCGCAATAGTATCGGGATCCGGCCAAAAAGTCGACAGAAGACGCCCGGGGATTGCGTATTTCCGGAAAATGATCTTATATTTGCAACCGAGGCCGGAACGGCCCGTAAAAACGAAAAATAACAAACAACGCATTAAAAACCAGAAGAAATGAAAAAGTACCGTTGCACCGTTTGTGAGTGGGTATACGACCCCGCAGTGGGCGATCCCGACGGAGGCATCGCCCCCGGAACGCAGTTCGAAGAGATTCCCGAAGACTGGGTTTGCCCCGTCTGCGGCGTCGGCAAAGACATGTTCGAAGAGGTTGCGGAATAACCCCGGCACTGCGAACGGAATCAGGCGCACCCCATTCGGGTGCGCTTTTCGTTTGGAACCACATGAACCCGGATGAATTCCGCCCCTCCGAAAGACGGCATGCACGCACAGTTGCGACCCGATATTTTTCGTATATTTGTCGGCAGAACTGCCCCTCACACCTAAAATTTCATGCAGATGAAACATCTATTGCTTTTAGCCTCGATCCTGACCGGCCTGAGTGCCGGCGCCCAGCCGGCTACGTTCCGCAACCCGGTCATTGCGGGCGACATGGCCGACCCGACGGTCATCCGGGTCGGCAACACCTATTACGCGACGGGCACCTCGTCGGAATGGGCCCCCTACTACCCGCTGTTCCGCTCCAAAGACCTGGTCAACTGGCAGCAGATCGGGCACCTGTTCGAGCAGCAGCCCGCATGGACGAGATCCTCGTTCTGGGCCCCGGAACTTTTCCACCGCAACGGCAAAACATACGCTTATTATACGGCACGCCGGAAAACCGACGGGACGTCGTATATCGGCGTCGCCACGGCCGACAAGCCCGAAGGCCCCTATACCGACCACGGCCCGATCGTCGAGTACGGCACCGAGGCGATCGACGCATTCGTGCTGGAAGACGCCGGCGAGTTGTATATCTCGTGGAAAGCCTACGGGCTGGATCAAAGGCCGATCGAACTGCTGGGCTGCAAAATCTCGGCCGACGGGCTGCGCATGGCGGGGGAACCCTTCACGCTGCTGCGCGACGACAAACGGCAGGGCATGGAAGGGCAGCACTGGCTGAAAATCGGCGATTACTATTACATCGTCTACTCCATAAACGGCTGCTGCGGCCCTGGGAGCGACTACGCCGTGGCGGTCGCCCGCTCGAAAAACCTGCGGGGCCCCTACGAGCGTTACGCCGGGAACCCGATCCTGCACGGCGGCGGCGATGTCCAGTCCGTCGGGCACGGCACCATCACGACGACGCCCGACGGGAGGATGTTCTACCTCTGCCACGCCTATCTGGCCGGTGAGAATTTCTTTCTGGGACGCCAGCCGATGTTGCAGCAGATCGTTCTGGGCGACGACCTGTGGCTTCATTTCAAGGGCGGGGAGACGGCATCCCTGACGCAACCGATGCCTTTTGCCGGCATGGCACAGCAGCCCGTATTCGATTTCGCGGATGATTTCACGGCCGACCGGCTCCGACCCGAGTGGACGTGGAACTATCCTTACGCGACGCCCGAGATCGAGCTTGCCGACGGGCGCCTCTACCTGGGCGGCCGGCCCAAAGAGGGCGTGAAAACCGGCACGGCGCTCTGCCTGAGGGCCGTAAGTCCCGACTATACGCTCGAAACGGCACTTTCCGACCGCAACGCAGGATGGAGCGGGCTCACCGTTTACGGGGATGCAGCGAACCTCCTCGTATGGGGATTGCAGGGCGACAAGGTATTGTTGAAGCTCTACAAGGACGGCAGGGAAACGCTGCTGGGCAGCTCCGGGCAGATCGGGGCGCACCTGCCGGTCTACCTGCGCATCGAAGTACGGGGGAATGCCCCCGCGGCATTCGGGTACAGCACCGACGGACACGCCTGGAAACAAGTGGAGAACCTGCCCGTAGGTGCCGAAGACCTGCTGCAATGGGATCGCGTAGCACGCCCGGGATTGTATTACCAGGGGCCGGAAGGCCAGGCGGCCGAATTCGAATACATGCGGATGACCAACCGCTGAGAGAAATTGCAGCCCCCTTCCGCAAGGCAAGCCCCCTGCGGAAGCACGGCAGCATCCCGGCCGGAACTTTCCGACAAAAAGAGCCGCCCCGAACAATTCGGGGCGGCTTTCTCTTCCGGGACTGCGCCCGTCAATTGATATTGGGCAGGAAAGAATAATTCTTCGAATAGCCGAGCATCTGCTCGACGTAGTTCGCCGGATAGGAAATCTTCACATCGACCACCTTGCCGTCCTTTTCGACGAGTTCGAACTCGGGGTTCACGAAGCCGCCGTAAGGTTCGATGCCGAGTGCATAGTAACGGTCACGCACCTCCCGGTGCAGCTGGGGATCGACCTGGACAGCATACCGCTCGACAAGCGCCTTGCCGGCCTCGTAGTCGCCTTCGGACTTGATGCGCTGCACCTCGCGGAGCATGTCGCCGAACAGTCGGCGCAGTTTTTCGTAATCGTTGACCACGACATAGGTTTTGCCGTTTTCCCGGATCATTTCGATCACGTTGTCGGCCTTGCCGCGCTCATAGCACCACTCGCAGATCAGCTTGCGGTTGCGCATGTGCGACTCCTCGACGTTCTTGCCCGGCTCGATACGCGCCAGCTGGGTCATCATGCCGTTCAGGATATATTTCGCATAGCCGGCCTTCGCCACGTCGAACGAGGGCACCAGCCCCAGTTCCACCATCTTCGGGTCACCCAGGTAGTAGAGGCCGAAGAGGTCGGCACGGGTCTCTTCGAGCGTCGAGCTGTAACTCTTCAGCTCGTTGCCCTTCACACCCGGTGCCAGCTGTCCCGAACCGTGCCCCAGACACTCGTGCAGGTCGGTATGCAGGTCGTCGGCCAGTTTGCCGTACTTGTCCATCACCTCGCGGTCCCCGGCACGCAGCACGAACTCCTCGTTGAAGCCGTTGCCGTGGGCGGCCATGTCGTAGGCATAGGTGATGTTGTCGATCGTGACCGACTTCGAACCGTATTCCTTGCGGATCCAGTCGGCATTGGGCAGGTTGATGCCGATGGGCGTGGCGGGATAGCAGTCGCCGCCCAGCATCGCCACCGTGATGACCTTGGCCGAAACGCCCTTCACCTTCTCCTTGCGGTAGGCGGGAGCAACGGGCGAATGGTCTTCGAACCACTGCGCGTTATCCGAAATCACCTCCGTACGGTGGCAGGCCTCCTTGTCCATGAAATTCACGATGCCCTCCCACGAAGCCTTGCGGCCGAGCGGATCGCCGTAATCCTCGATAAAGCCATTCACGAAGTCGACGTTCGACACGGTGTCCTTCACCCAGCCGATATTATAGCGGTCGAACTCGCGCAGGTCGCCGGTCTTGTAATATTCGATCAGCGCAGCAATATTGCTTTTCTGCGGTTCGGCGGCTACGGCCTGCGCTTTTTCGAGCCAGTAGACGATCTTCTCGATGGCGGGCGAATACATGCCGCCGACCTTCCATACGCGCTCCTTTAGGACGCCGTTCTCCTTCACCAGCTTGGAGTTCAGGCCGTAGGAGATCGGTTCCGGGTCGTTGTGATCGACCATGTCGGCGTAGAATTTCTCGACCTCGGCCTGCGTCACGCCCTCGTAGTAGTTGTTCGACGAGGTGGCGATCAGGTCTTCGCCCGCCGTCTGGTTCAGGCGCGTTTTATAGAGCGCCGGATCGAAGATAGCCTTGCAGACCTCGCCGCGCAGCGGGTTCAGGTCGCCGAACTTCTCCTCGGGGATCGTCTCTATCACGTCGAGCAGGTAACCTTCGGTGAACCCGGGGACGAACTTGTCGTTCGAATAGTGGTGATGAATGCCGTTGGCGAACCACACCTTTTTCAGGTATTTCTCCAAGGCCTTCCATTCGGCCGCCGAGCGATCGCCCCGGTAGTTCTCGTAAACCGTTTCGAGCGTACGGCGCACGGCGAGGTTGTATTTGAAATTCTGGTCGAAAAGGATGTCCCGGCCGCACTTGGCAGCCTCGGCGAGGTAATAGACCAGTTCCTTCTCCGCAAGCGGAAGTTGCTCGAAACCGGGGACTTCGTAACGGATGACCTTGATGTCGTCGAAACGGTCGACGATCCACGGGGCTTCGCTCTTCGATGCCCCGCAGCACGAAGTCAGTGCAACAGCGGTAACAGTCATAGATGTCAGTGTAACTAAATTTTTCATGTCGTTCGGGTTTGAATTTCCCCGAAATATACGGTTTTTTTGCGAAAAAGCCGCATACGGACGAATATACGCATGGACACATATACAATATGTGCCGGCAAACGCACCTCCCCGCCACACCCGGCGGCGCCCGTTGTGCGGACATTAGCCTTCAAAAAAACATACCAGTTCGTACCAGTATGACGGATTTTTTATTTATATTTGCCACAAGGCAGGCACTATGCCGGATAAATTCGGAAAAACAACATAAACCCACATCGATGAAACCTATCAAAACCGCACTTCTGGCCCTGCCGCTTCTGGCCGCAGGGTGCAACCGGGACTCCGGGACTGCAAAAATCCGGCCGATGGAGGCCGGAAGCGTCCGGGTCGAAGACGCCTTCTGGAGCCCCCGCTATGAAAAATGGGAACACGTCACCGTCGGCGACATGCTCGACAAGTTCGAAGGGAACGACCCGGCGCATTTCGCGTGCGGCGTCGACGCCTTCGAAAATTTCGACCTCGTAGCCTCGGGCGCCCGCGATATCGGCCGCCACGCGGGGCCGCCGTGGTACGACGGGCTGGTGTACGAGACGATCCGGGGGATCTCCGACCTGCTGGCACAACGTCCCGACCCGGCGCTCAAAGCCCGTGTAGACGGTTACATCGCCCGCATCGAAGCGGCACAAAAGAGCGATCCTCTGTGGTGCGGGGTTGAAAGGATGTAACGACTTGATATTTCAGGTTGTTACATTTTTGTATAGGATAATAGGTAACGAGAAGGTAACGGTTTATTTTCAGTTAATTGCACGAAAATGCCGCATTTCAAATAACCGATTGCAAAATATGAAAAATTTTCGGGATTGGCAAATTCTATTCGATCGAAGAAAAAATGGCTGGATCAACAAGCCATTGCAACAGCAACTCAAAAATTGAAGGATTTATTTTTATCAAAAAGGTGTCCAAACTTTTGCCCCCCCCCAAAAAAAAGTATTATTCTCGTTCAATTATTTGATAGGCTGCATATGGCAAAGTAGAAGTAATGATTTATATTGTGTCGTCCTTTTACTGCTCCGTGGTTTGCTGGAAGAGATAAGTATTTTATACCATATCTTAATCTTTTTCCCAAAGAGTATAGTAATAATTCATCAATTACCCCTAAGTCTGCCTATAAAGCCAAATTATGCGTATTAATTGAAATCGAAGAAGATATTGAAAAAATTGATTTTTCTTATAATGAAGACCTGTTTATAGTTGACACTTCTGATTTGATACCAATAACGAACTATATAATATGCAAATAAAATGAGGACAAAAATTCCACCATAAGCTATTTTGTTTGACGGACAGATACAAATCCATCCACATAAGGCGCATCTGTTTTGATTACGGCAAAAGCCTGCTTGACGAACTTGTTCGCAACGGCAATAAGAGCAACCTTAGAAGGCTTTCCGTTGGCTTTCAATCGTGCGTAGCACTCTTTACAGGTTGTATTTCCACGTAGTGCCGACCATGAAGCGACATAAAGCAGTGAACGCAGACTCGCATCCCCGTTACGGTTAATCCCACCTTTGATGTGTACGGATGTTCCGAATTGCTGGTAGGTCGGGCATATTCCGATAAAACGGGAAACCTGTTTTGCATTGCTGAAATAGGAGAATCCTCCGGTGGCGACAATCAAGGCTGTAGCCAGAGTGATGCCAATCCTTTTGATGGATGTGAGCAGTTTAACCTGCCTGTCAAACTCAGATGAAACCAAGTCTGCAAGTTCAGATTCCAAAGATTCAATTTGGCTTGCCAAAAAAGTAAAGCCAAGCCTTTGTCTTGATTGAAATCAGAATGGAACACGGAACGTTTCCACCGCCTACGGCGGCAGAAACGTTTTTAGTTACCTTTGCCGTAGGCATAAGAAGTAAGCCGATTGTTTCTTGGGTTTTCAATCCCACAAAAGAGTATGGCTCCTTGTCCTGCGAATCGAAGATTGGTCGTCAGAGGCCGTATAGAAGAATGCTTTTCAACAGAACATGGCTTATGCCTTTTCATTCATCAACATCAGTAACAATATCATCATGGCAAAGAAAGCAAAAAAAGTCAAGACCGCCAAAGGAGCAGAACTTCGGATTGTCAATCCCGATGCGGCAGGGATAGATATAGCGGACGGCATCATGCAAGTTTGTGTACCGACGGATCGTACCAAAGATAACAACCGAGCCTTCGGTGCATACACATCTGACCTGCACGCCATATCGGAATGGCTCAGAGAATGTGGTATAAAAACAGTCGCAATGGAATCCACCGGTGTTTACTGGATACCATTGTTCTGCCGTCTGCAAGATGACGGACTGGATGTTGTATTGACCAACGCAAGGGACGTAAAAAACATAACAGAGAGGAAAACCGACGAGTCGGATGCCGAATGGCTGATGTTGCTGCATCAGTACGGGTTGCTCAAGGCAAGTTTTCAGCCGCACAACGACGCCAAACGGATGAGGACACTCACCCGCCATCGTGATACTCTCTCCCGTGAAGCCTCAAGCATAGTCCTGCGTATGCAGAAAGCCATGCAGCAGATGAATATAAAACTTACGCTTGTCCTGTTCGACATTACGGGAAAATCCGGCATACGTATCATCGAGGCCATTCTTGCTGGTGAACGTGACCCCAAGAAACTTGCGGAATTGGCTGACATCCAGTGCAAGACGCCGAAAGAGGAAATAACCAAGGCTCTTGAGGGCAACTGGGAGGAAGACCTCATGTTTGTCCTCAGACAAAACTATGACACTTTCAAACATTTCTGCGCCCAACTTGACCGATGTGATACGGAACTGGAAAAACTCATGGAAAACTATCGTACGGAGGTTGCAGAAACTGGGCGGCCGTCATACAGTCCGACAAAAAAACGTCGTAACTACCACAAACGAAAACGAAAACGAACTGTGGGCTTCGATGTGGAAAGAAAGGCATATGACATGTGGGGAGTGAATGTCTTTGAGATACCCGGCATAAGCCATCTGACCGCACTTGAACTGATGAGTGAGCTAGGACACGACTTTACTCGGAAGTCCCTATCTACCAAACAGTTATGCAGTTGGTGCAATATCGCACCGAACACCAAGATATCAGGAGGAAAAAGGATATCAAGTCATGTACCACATCGTAGAAACAAGGTCGGATTGATTTTTCGTAGTGTCGCTTCTTCTCTCGCCAACGCAAAGAACCAACTGGGAAACTTCTACCGCAGGATACGTTCACGGGTCGGAGGTAAAGCCGCAGTCATAGCCACGCCATGGTGGCAAACCAGACGCCTTATAATCCGGAAAAAGTAGGTATAGACGAGAAAGTATTACTCGAAAAGCGGATTATGAGGTACAAGCGTGAATTAGAACGAATTACAGGGACACATATAGAAATTGGCAATGCATGTGTTCTATAGAAGAAGAAGTGTTTCGACCCTTTTTCGACTGCGTCAAAATATAGGATGTTGCGGCTTATAATCGTTCTGATTTCGTCGTATGGGCACTTCCAATACAATTTGTCGGCTCTCAAACAAATCCAGCTGGCATTCGATACTCAAATGGCCTCTGTCGCCCAACAAGACGCAGTCCCGATAAAGTTCCTTGACATCTTTCAGATAATGAATATTATGGATCGAAGCTTTCGAGAGGTCGAAACTGCGTATCACCCCATCCAACGAGCAGACGACATGCTTTATAACCATAATAGTAAGTCTGTTGCGAAGCACAGAATCCCTTGTCGGGAGCAGAATAATATTCCTGCCTGCAGACCGTCGAGCGAGAACTACGGCTGATCCTGCATACCTTCAGCGGCATACTGTCTACAATCAGATAGCCGGGGGCGTGGAGATGCTTTCGCCCATACGTTTGCGAAGGGCGGATAAATGGGGGGCAAGGCTCTGTAACGGCGGTTGTAGGCGCTGCATTCAATTCTGGATCGCAAACAATCAAGCAGCATGCGGAACAATTGGCATTCCGAGTCTATGCCCATATATTCCGCAGCCAGCGAAAGGGCAATAACCTCGGTATCGCTCATACGAGGGCGACGATACAGATTGCGAAAATTCGATCTTGGTTCTATATTCTGTAATGTTGTCAAAATTTTTTTCGCAACTTGCGCTAATGTTGTTTATGATATTTATATTATTGAAAACCAGACAAATAAACGGAATTTATCCAGCAGGTTTTTTATACGTTTATACTAAATGCACAACGGGTTTAGTTAATAATAAGGTACTCTCGACTGAAGCTGTTTCTAAGACCTGATGTCTATCACCCTAACAGATCCCCAGCAACATAAAGCCAGATATGGAGACAAATGCTATCGGCAGAACCAATATCCTTGCGAGCTGTTACGTTCACCCCATAATTCTTTACAAAATTAACTCAATAATTAATTCTCAAATCTATTTCGCTTCGACTCGGGACTTTTGTTTCTGCAAAGAAACAATATCTGTTTGATTTCGTTTCCCGTTAGATCTTCTTGGTGTAGAATGCAGTGTACGGTATGGCCGCCTTCGCGGTTTATTAATGATGTATCTATGGACGGCGGCTTTGAGCGCGAACGAAAGGCCCGCCGCGCCGGAACCGATAACCAGAAAGTCGGTTTTCATAGTTTTGCAAGCGTTAAGCGTCGCAAAGTTATAAAAAATGCCCGATAATCCCATTTTCGGCCGGAAAAAGCGCACGGAAAAATGGGGCAACGGCTCCGGAACGGACCCCCGGAGCGGTAATTTTTTCGGCCCGGCAGGCGATATTTGGAATTTTTCTCTATTTTTGCCTTAAGCTACCCAAAATAAATTATGAAAAAACTACTTTTGACTTTGGCTGCCGGAATAGTTCTTTGTTCCTGCGGTTCGCACGATCCGCAGATCGCGATCGTGCCCTATCCCAATCATCTCGAAACCGGTCGGGGAACCTATCGGGTGACCGATCGGCCCGTTACGTGTGACAGTCGCACCGACGAGCGGACGCAGCGCGCCGTGGTCGGATTCGCCGCACGGCTGGCGACGGTTACCGGCGGGACGAATCCCGTCACGGTCGCCGACGAGGTGCCCGCGTCGGGCATCCGTTTCGTCACGGACGAATCGCTCCCGGCCGAAGGCTATGAACTGAACGTGGACGGGGAGGGAATCGAAGTGCGGGCGTCGCAGTTTCCCGGCTTCCTCTATGCCCTGCAAAGTCTCGAACAACTGCTGCCCGCGGCGGTTTACGGCACGGAGCCTGCGCCCGATGCGGCGTGGGAGGTGCCCTGCGTGAAGATCGCCGACGCGCCGCGGTTCGCATACCGCGGCATGCACCTCGACGTGGCGCGCCACTTCTTCTCGGTGGACGAAGTGAAGCGGTATATCGACGTGATGGCCATACACAAGCTCAATACGCTGCACTGGCACCTGACCGACGATCAGGGCTGGCGCATCGAGATCAAGCGCTATCCGGAGCTGACCGCCGTGGGCAGCATCCGCAAGGCCACCGTGGTCCGCAAGGAGTGGGGAACCTATGACGGTACGCCCTACGGCGGTTTCTATACGCAGGACGAGATCCGCGACGTGGTGAAATATGCCGCCGACCGGGGTGTCACGGTGATTCCCGAAATCGACCTGCCGGGCCATATGCTGGCGGCGCTGACCGCCTATCCCGAACTGGGCTGCACGGGCGGTCCGTACGAGGTGTGGGGCCGCTGGGGCGTGGCCGACGACGTGCTTTGCCCCGGACGGGAGAAGACTTTCAAATTCCTCGAAGGCGTATTGACCGAGGTGATGGAGCTGTTCCCCTCGGAGTATATCCATATCGGCGGCGACGAGTGCCCGAAGGTGCGCTGGGAGAAGTGTCCGCGCTGTCAGGCGAAGATCCGCCAGCTCGGCCTGAAGGACGACGGAGAGCATACTGCCGAGCATTACCTGCAGAGCTACGTGACCGACCGCATCGGCAAATTCCTCGCGCAGCACGGCCGCCGCATCATCGGCTGGGACGAGATTCTGGAAGGTAGGGCGCCCTCCGACGCCGTCGTCATGTCGTGGCGCGGCAGCGAGGGCGGAATCGCCGCGGCCAAGCTGGGGCACGACGTCATCATGACGCCGAATTCGCACTTCTATTTCGACTACTACCAGTCGCTCGACACCGACGCCGAGCCGTTCGGAATCGGCGGTTACATACCGATGGAGCAGGTCTATTCGTACGATCCGGCGTTCCCGGAGCTGACGCCCGAACAGCAGAAACATATTCTCGGCGTGCAGGCCAACCTCTGGACCGAATACGTCTTGAGCGACGAACATCTCGAATACATGCTTCTGCCGCGTCTGGCCGCTCTGAGCGAGGTGCAGTGGTGTCTGCCCGAAACGAAGGACTGGAACCGCTTCATCGGCAGTTTCAGGATGGACAAGATCTATTCGCAACTGGGGTATGAGTTCGCCAAGCATATCTTCGGGGTGACGGCGTCGTATGCGGTCGATCCGGAGAAGGGGGGCGTCGTGATGACCCTCACCACGCAGGGCGGCGCGCCGATCCGTTACACGCTCGACGGCTCCGATCCCACGGCTTCGAGTCCGCTTTACAAGGCGCCGGTGACCATCGGCGAAAGCTGCACGTTCAAGGCCGCGGCCCTGCGCGAAGGCATGCAGACGCCGGTCTATACGCGGAAATTCGATTTCAACAAGGCGACCGGACGGCGCATCGCGCTGAACGCCGCGCCGACGCTCAAATATACCTACGGCGGCGCCTCGCTGCTGGTGGACGGCTACCGCGGAGGTCCCGTCTATTCGAACGGCGCGTGGATCGGGTTCCTGAACGAGCCGCTGGACGTTACGATCGACATGCAGGGGGCGAAGCCCTATTCGGCGGTGACCGTCGAATCGCTGGTCGAGAAGGGCGAGTGGGTTTTCCCGCCTTCGTCGGTGGGGGTCTACCTCTCGGACGACGGCAGGGAGTTCACCGAGGCGGCGCTGATGTCCGTGCCGCAGGAGACGGCCGGCAGCCCCGACGGCGTCAAGCCGTTCAAGGTGCTCTTCCCCGAAACCTCGGCCCGCTACCTGCGCGTGGTGGCCCGTACGGTCGATCCGATTCCGGCATGGCACGGCGCGGCCGGACAAAAAGCGCATATGTTCGTGGATGAAATCATCGTAGAATAAAACCGGGAGTGGACGTGGAGAAGACCGCCGTGCGGATACAGGGACGCGAGTCCGTTGCGATGACGACGGCCGAATTCGGCCGCCTGTTCGCTACGTGGCGCGCACGGTTCGAAGCGATCGCGTGCCGCTACGTGCGGAGCGCGGCGGTGGCCGAGGATCTCGTCTCGGACAGCTTCATGTCCTTCTGGGAGAACCGCGGCCGGATTCCCGCCGATGCCAACCTGCAGGCCTATATCCTGATTATCGTCCGCAACAAATGCCTCGACTGGCTGCGCGCCCAAAGCCTGCATGCCAAGATCGAGCAGGAGGTGTACGAGCTTAGGCGGCGGGTGCTGGCGACCGACATACGGTCGCTGCAGGCGTTCAATCCTGAGGAGATTTTCTCGGCGGAGGTGGCCGCGATCGTGCGGCAGTCGCTCGACCGCCTGCCCGAACTGACGCGCGAAGTGTTCGTCGCCCGCCGCTTCGAGGAGCTGAGCTACAAGGAGATCGCCGAAAAGTACGGCATCACCGTGCGGCGCGTCGAATTCGAACTGGAAAAGGCCGTGAAGCAACTGCGCGTGGCGTTGAAGGATTATTTGCCCGTGCTGCTTATGTTGCTGTCGGATAATATTTTGCGATCCTGAATTCGAGAGCGTGAATTATTAAAAATATTTTTTTAGCAAATCCAAGTGCGTCTGATTGGGAATCGGGCGCACTTATTCGTTTTTATAGAAACAGACGAAGAGAGAGATGAATCCGGAACTTATCTATAAATATTTGGAAAATACGGCGACCGATGACGAGATGAAGCAGGTGCTCGACTGGCTCGACGCCGATCCCGCGCATATGCGCGAATTGGACGAGCTGGACAAAGTGATGGCCGCTTCGGTCATTTACGGTCCCGACGTGCTGTCGCCTGCGCCTGCGAGGAAGGCGGCGCGCCGCATTTCGCTGGGTCGCATTCCGCTGCGCCGCATCGTGCGTTATGCCGCGGAGCTGGCCGCCGTGGCGGTCGTCGGCGTCGGTCTCGCGCGGATGCTTGCCGACGACCGGATCGGAGAGTGGGCGCGGCGGACGACGGCGCTCGAAGTGCCTGCGGGACAGTACCTGAGCATGGAGTTGCAGGACGGCACCAAGGTCTGGCTCAATGCGGGAACCCGGCTGGAGTATCCGCTGGTGTTCGCCGGGGGCGAGCGGCGCGTGAAGGTTGCGGGCGAGGCGATGTTCGATGTCGAGCACGATCCCGCGCATCCGTTCGTGGTCGAGACGTTCGCCTGCGACGTCGAGGTGCTGGGAACCAAATTCGACGTGACGGCTGAGGAGCGCGAGGGATTGTTCTCGGCGGCCCTGCTGCGCGGAAGCGTGAAGGTGACCAACCGCCTGACGCCCGGCGAACAGTTCGTCCTCAAGCCCAACGAGGAGGTGCGGCTGGCGGGGCGGCGGCTGAACCTGAATGCGATCGGCAGCATGGACGACTACCTCTGGACCGAAGGCATGATCAGCATCAAGGGCCTTTCGTTCGGGGAGCTGATGCACAAATTCGAAAAGAGCTTCGGTGTGAAGATACGGATCGACCGCGCCCGGATGCCGGAGGTCGATTACAACCACGGCAAGATCCGTATTTCGGACGGCGTCGATTCGGCGCTGCGTCTGCTGCAGATGGCCTCGGATTTCACCTATACACGCAGCGAAGACAACGGAACGATCGTCATACGATAACCAGTCATAAACCTGAAAAAAATGAAAAACTGCCTATGAGAAGAGCCGAACAATGACCCTCGCCGGTCGTCCGGGGTGAATAGAAAAAGCTTGCAGATGGTCGCAACATCCGCAAGCCGCAGTCGGCCGTTAATCAGCTACCCAGCCTACTAACAACTAACCAATTACAAAAGTATGAACAAAAAACGTATTCAGCAACTTAAATGCCTGTTTACACTCTTTTTTGTCGTGTGCGCATCGTTCTATGCCACACGGTCATACGCTCAGAATACCGCGGTGACGATCCGTCTGTCGGGCGTCAGCATGGAGCGTGTGATGAATGAAATCGAGAACCAAACCAATTATTTGTTCCTGTCGAACAAGGACGTGGACATCAACAGCGTCGTGAGCGTCGATGTGGAGGCGCGCCCGCTTTCGGAAGCGCTCGCGCAGATGGTGCGCGGAACAGACGTGGTCTACCGTTTCGACGGCAAATACATTCTGCTTTCGAAGGCCGACCGCAGGCCCGTGACCGTGAAGGGCGTGGTGACCGACGCCGACGGCGCGCCGGTGATCGGAGCTTCGGTGATCGTCAAAGGTACGACCGTCGGAGCTTCGACCAATACCGACGGCTCCTTCTCGCTGCAAGTTCCCCCCCCCGCGGAAAATGCGGTCCTGACCGTTACCTACTTGGGCTACGAGCCGGTCGATGTGACCGTCGGCAGCCGCACCGATTTCCGGATTACGCTCCGCGATTCGGCCGTGGCGGTGGAGAACGTCGTAGTGACGGCCCTCGGCATCAAACGTCAGGAGAAGGCCCTGAGCTACAACGTGCAGCAGGTCAAGTCCGAGGAGCTGACGACCGTCAAGGACGCCAACTTCATGAATTCGCTGGTCGGCAAGGTGGCCGGCGTGCAGATCAACAGCGGTGCGAGCGGCCCCGGCGCCAGCGCGCGCGTGGTGATGCGCGGCGAGAAGTCGATCGAGAAGGGCAACAACGTCCTCTATGTGATCGACGGTATTCCGATGTATAACCACAGCTTCGGCGGCGACGGCGGCACCTATGCCAAACAGGCCGGTTCGGAGAGCGCCGCGGATATCAACCCCGAAGACATCGAGTCGATCAACATGCTGACCGGCCCTTCGGCTGCGGCCCTTTACGGCAGCGACGCCGCCAACGGCGTGGTGGTCATCAACACCAAGCGCGGCGTCAAGGACCGTACGGTGGTGACCGTCAGCAACAGCACGACCTTTTCGAAGGTCTACCGGCTGCCCGACATGCAGAACAGCTACGGAACCAGTTCGGGGCTGATGAACTGGGGTGAGAAGTATGCCAGCACGTTCGACGCCAAGAAGTTCTTCAACACGGGAACCAACATCATCAACTCGGTGTCGGTATCGACGGGCAACGAGAAGAACCAGACCTATATCTCGGCTTCGACGACCAATACGGCGGGCATCATTCCCGAAAATACGTACGACCGCTACAACTTCACGGCCCGCAATACCACCTCGTTCGCCAAGGACAAGCTCGTATTGGACTTGGGCGCCAGCTTTATCATCCAGCACGACGAAAACATGGTGACGCAGGGCAAGTATTACAACCCGCTGCCCGCGCTCTACCTCTTCCCGCGCAGCGACGACTTCGACGAAATCCGCCTTTTCGAGCGCTGGGACCCCGTGCGCGGCTATATGGTGCAGTATTGGCCTTACGGCGAGGGCGCGCATTCGCTGCAGAACCCCTATTGGATTCAGAACCGCATGAACCGCGAGACGAGCAAGCGCCGCTACATGCTCAACGCCTCGCTGCGGTGGAACATCACCGACTGGATGAACGTTTCGGGCCGCGTGCGGGTCGATAATTCGGAATACCGCATCAAGCAGAAGCTCTACGCCTCGACGCTGACCACCTTCTGCGGAACGAACGGCGGTTATGAGGACCAGACGCAGCACGACCGCAGTTTCTACGGCGACGTGATGCTCAACATCGACAAGACCTTCGGTGACGACTGGACGCTCAACGCCAACATCGGCGCTTCGATCAACGACCAGCGCTACGAGCAGGCCGGCGTGGCGGGCGACCTGCTGCTGACCAACCATTTCGCCATGAACAACCTCAACTATCAGGAGAAGTTCAAACCCCTGCAGGAGGGGTGGCACGACCAGACGCAGGCGATCTTCGCTTCGGTCGAGGTGGGGTGGCGCTCGATGCTCTACCTGACGGTGACGGGCCGCAACGACTGGGCTTCGCAGCTGGCCTATTCCAAAAACTCGTCGTTCTTCTATCCTTCGGTGGGTCTGTCGGCCGTGGTTTCCAACATGGTGAATATGCCCGAATGGTTCACCTTCCTCAAGGTGCGCGGGTCGTATTCGAAGGTGGCGTCGGCTTTCGCCCGCTACCTCTCCAATCCGGCCTACTCGTTCAACAACCAGACCCACAACTGGAGCAAGCCTTCGACCTATCCGGCCTACAACCTCAAGCCTGAGGACACCAAGTCGTGGGAGATCGGCCTGAACGCCCGTTTCCTCAACCACATCAACCTCGACGTGACCTACTACCGTTCGAACACCTACCACCAGACGATCTATGCGCCGCTGCCCTCTTCGTCGGGTTACAACCAAGTGGTCGTGCAGGCCGGCGACGTGCAGAACCAAGGCGTCGAGCTGGCGCTGGGCTACAACAACAAGTGGAACGACTTCACATGGAGCAGTTCGTACACCTTTACGCTCAACCGCAACGAGATCAAGCGGCTGGCGGCCGGCGAAGTGAACCCCGTGACGGGCGAGACCATCACCGACAACGAGATTCAGAAGGACTGGCTGGGCGCGAGCAACGTGGCGCCGCAGGTCATCCTGCGTCCGGGCGGTTCGATGAGCGATATTTACGTCAATCACGAGCTTAAGCGCGACCTGAACGGCAACATCGAGATCGATCCTTCGACGGGCAACCTCTCGATCGCCGAAACCGACTTCCGCAAGGTGGGCCAGCTCTCGCCCCGCTACACGATGGGCTGGAGCAACAGCTTCGGCTACAAGGGCATCGAACTCGGCGCGGTCCTCACGGCCCGAATCGGCGGCCTGACCTACTCGGCCACGCAGGGCGTGCTGGACTACTACGGCGCGTCGCAGGCCACGGCCGACGCGCGCGACCGCGGCGGCATTCCGATCAACTACGGCACCGTCGATCCCCAGAAGTACTATTCGGCGATTTCGACGGCCGAGGGCGGTTACGGAGCCTATTACCTCTACAGCGCCACCAACGTACGCCTGCAGGAGCTGAGCCTGCAGTATACGCTGCCGGCGCGGTGGTTCCGCAACAAAGCCAGACTGACGGTCGGATTCGTCGCCAAGAACCTCTGGATGATCTACTGCAAGGCGCCGTTCGACCCCGAAATCTCGGCGGCGACGGACAACGCCTACTATCAGGGCGTGGACTACTTCATGCAGCCGAGCACGCGCAATTTCGGCTTTAACGTGAAACTGCAATTCTAACCGAACCAAAGCTATGAAAAATATCATTAAACTTACCTGCCTCTTATTGACGGTATGCGGTTTTGCGGGTTGTACGGGCAATTTCGACGAGTACAACACCGATCCCTATGCCCTTTACAAGGGAGACCCCGCCGTGCTGATTCCCACCATGCTCGACGCCATGATGTACGTGCAGCAGAACGACTCGCAGATGGTCGATCAGATGGTCGGCTCGCTGGGCGGATATTTCACGCTGTCGAACCGCTGGGGCGGTCAGAACTTCGATACGTTCAATGCGTCCGACGCATGGAACGCCACGCCGTACAATACGATGTTCGAGGATATTTACGCCAACTTCTTCGACATCGAAAAATCGACCAGCAAGTCGGGCCACTACTACGCGATGGCCCGTCTGGTGCGCGCCGCAGTGATGATGCGCCTCGCCGACTGCTACGGCCCGATCCCCTACAGCAAGGTAGCCGACGGCTCGTTCTATGTCGAGTACGACTCGGCGGAGGATGTCTACAAGCATATCATCGAGGACCTCGCGGGCGCGGCGACCACGCTCTACGCCTATGCGCAGGAGTATCCGGCGTCGAAACCGCTGGCTAACAACGATCCGATTTTCGCAGGCGACTATACGGCTTGGGCGCGTCTGGCCAACTCGCTCTGCCTGCGTGCGGCGATCCGCTCGAACGACCGCGAGGCCGCCGAGAGCGCCTGCGGCCATGCCGCCGGCCTGATCGAGACCAACGCCCAGAACGCCATGATGAGTCCCGGCGTGCAGGGAAATCCCTATCAGCTGGCTTCGGCGTCGTGGGGCGACCTGCGGGTCAACGCCTCGATCGTCGATTACATGACCGGGTACGACGATCCCCGCTGCGAAGCCTATTTCCAGAAATCGACCTTCGACAACACCCGCTATATCGGCATGCGCGCCGGTACGGCCGGATTCGAGAAATCGGCCGTAAGCGGTTATTCGCTGCCCAACGTGCAGTCCGGCTCGTCGCTGCCGATTTTCGTGGCCGCCGAGACCAATTTCCTGCGCGCCGAGATGGCGCTCAAAGGGTGGACCGTAGGCGGCACGGCGCAGTCCTATTACGAAGCCGGCGTGCGTCTGTCGATGGAGCAGAACGGCGTGGCGGGCGAGGACATCGACACCTATCTGGCCGATGAAACGCTCGTTCCCTCCGGACATCTGAACGATCCGCGCGGCGCGAAGTACAACTACGACCGTCAGACGGACGTTAAGATCAAGTGGAACGACGCGGACGGCACGGAGAAGAATCTGGAGCGCATCATTACCCAGAAATGGATCGCAAACTTCCCGATGGGACTCGAAGCGTGGGCCGAATTCCGCCGTACGGGCTATCCCGAACTGGCGCCGGCCATCGACAACCTCAGCGGCGGCGTTATCTCCGACAATTTCCGCGGCCTGCGCCGGTTGCGCTATCCCTATACCGAGCGTAACCTCAACAAGAGCAATTACGACAAGGCGGTGGCATTGCTGGGCGGTACGGACAACGAGTCGGTCGATCTTTTCTGGACGAAGAAAAAATAGTGTCGAAACCTAAACGAAAGCATACATTATGAACATACAGAAAAATATATGGGCATTGGCGGCGGCGCTGCTTTTCGCGACTGCGTTTACCAACTGCAGCGACTGGACGGAGGTCGAAGCCGAAAAGAAGGTCGAATACGGCAATACCGAGACCTCGCGCCCCGAATCCTACTACCAAGCTCTGCGCGAGTGGAAAAAGACGGATCACTCGATTTCGTTCGGGTGGTTCAGCGGCTGGGGCGATCCTGCCGTTCTGACGGCCAGTATGCTGATGGGACTTCCCGACAGTATGGATATGGTCTCGTTGTGGGACAATTCGAGCAACCTTTCGCAGGGCAAGATCGAAGATCTCCGCATGGTGCAGCAGAAGAAAGGGACCAAAGTGCTGATGTGTACCTTTATCCAGTATGTCGGCAAGGGGTTCACTCCTGCCGAATATGATGTCGACGAAGCGACCCGCGAAGCGTTCTGGGGCTGGAAAGAGGTGCAGAAGCTCGACGAAGAGGGTAATCCGATGTTCGACAAGCAGGGAAATCCCATCATGGTGCCTGAGGAGAACGCCATGAAAGCATCGTTGGAAAAATATGCGCAGGCGATCGCGGATACGATCTACAAATACGGTTACGACGGTCTGGATATCGACTTCGAGCCGAATGTGGACGGATATCCCAATGCGAAGCTCGACGAGCATCCCGATCGTGTGGAAGTGTTCCTCGATATTTTGTGCAAGCACCTCGGCCCTCAGTCCAATTCGGGTAAAATGCTCGTTATCGACGGCGAACTTTGGGAGGTGCCGTCGAAGACCGCTACTTACTTCGATTATTTCATCGGACAGGCCTATTCGGTTTCCGGCGGCACTCCGTCGCCCACTGCAGGACAGAGCGAATCGAATATGGACTCTCGCCTGAGGCAGATAATCAATAACTTCGGCGAATACATGTCCGAGGAGGAGATCACCAAGCGCTTCATCGTCACGGAAAACATGGAGAGCGCCATCGACGCATTGAACGGCGGTTATTATTGGACGCTTCGCAACGGAACCAGACTCGACAAGGCCGAGTGCCCGTCGTTGCTGGGAATGGCCAGATGGCAGCCCGTCAACGGCTTCCGCAAAGGCGGTTTCGGTGGTTACCGGTTCAGTAACGAGGCGGTGAACAAACCCTCCTACAAATGGATGCGAACCGGAATTCAGGCGCAGAACCCCGCAGTCAATTAGTCCGAACAACCAAAAGCAAGAAAAAGATGAAAAACAGCATTAAAACAGCAGTTCTCGGTCTCGCGGCGCTCGTTTCGGGATTCTCGGCCTGCAACGATGCCGATTACGATACGCTCGGAGTGCACGCCTTCGTCAGCGAGAGCGCGTCGAATAAAAGCACGAAAGTGACCATTACGGAACTGGGCGCCGACGCCGAAATCACGGCCTGCCTGAGCGAGGCCGCAACGAAAGACGTAAAGCTGAAATTCGTGGTCGATTCCGAGGTGCTGGACCGTTACAACCAGAAGCAGGCTTCGAGTTTTCTCGTACTGCCCGAAGAGGTCTACGAGATGGACTCCGAAGTGACGATCAAGGCCGGAGAATTCAGCGCTCCTGCAACCAAGATCCATATCAAGCCGCTGCCCAAGGAGTATGTCGGCGAGAGCTATGCCCTGCCGCTGCGTCTTGTCAGCGCCGACGGGTCGGTTCCGGTGACCTCGCTGACCTCGACCTATGTGATTACGACCGAAGCGATCGTCGTCTCGTCGCTCCCGATGTTCGTCGGCGGCGCGGGACTTGCCGCCGACGGTTTCCCCTTGACGCTTCCGCAGTTTACGGTCGAGGTGCGTTTCCAAGTGAGCAATACGGCCAACCGCAACCGTGCCGTATTTACCAACGGCGGTTCGGTGCTGCTGCGCTTCGAGGACCCGCAGAACGACACTTCGGACCATAAGGCCCATTCGCTGGTGCAGTTCCAAGGCGACGGCTGGTATCTCAATCCGTCGTTGTCGTTCACGCCCAACAAATGGCAGCATCTGGCGCTGACCTATGACGGGACCAAGGTGACCCTCTATGTCAACGGTACTTTTGCCGGAAGCAAGGAGGGCGTGTGCGATCCCAACTTCGGATCGGCCAACTGGTTCGGCGGCGATGCCGGCGGCGGACACGGAACCGGCGATTCGTGGTGGAGCGGATGTAAGATACTGATGTCCGAGGCGCGTATCTGGTCGGTATGCCGTACGGAAGCGCAGGTGCAGAACAACATGACCACGACCAGCGCCAAATCGCAGGGCTTGGAGGCTTACTGGCGCTTCAACGAAGGCGAGGGCAATACGTTCGAGGACTGCACGGGCAACGGGCATACGCTGAAGACGTCCAAGACCCCGACGTGGGTTGCCGGCATCAAGTCCACCGATACGGAAACGCCGTGGCCTTAATCCCGTAATTATGGCGGCAGGCGCGCCCGGTGCGTGCCTGCCGCCATACATTTCATTCAACGATGGGTTACAGTCATAACTGTATTAGTATCCAAACGGAAAGTGTTGCCGTGTTAGCCTACGAACCCCGCGCTGGCGCTGCTTCGGTGCGTCCCGTTCAAGAATAGGTGCGAAGCGGTCATTCGATCGATTTGATTTATTCCTTGGGCCTAGACGGAAGAAGATTTGAGAGTCCACTCCGTGTTTACCCTGCCATACCAGGACAAGGAGCCGACGACATAAAAACGAATAATGAATGGAAAACATCACTTTTGAAGCCCGGCTTCTGGATTTTGTAATTATCCAGCTGGAGATAGCCTTAATGGCTGCTCTTGTACTCGTTGTGATCTTATCGCAAGTAGTGGTACAGGAACCGTCTACGTGCTTCCCGCAGGGATCATCTCTATAATAGAGATTACCCGTTGGCGGAATTAATTTAGTGCATACTTAATTCTTCCGATGGGCTTGTTATTGATGAAATTTACATATTGTAAGACGGTAAGTGCACTAATTTTTACAATGATTTTGGACAACAGGCCGTTTGTTATTGTTGCATAATTTCTGATAACCAAGAATTGGTCGGTTCGCTGTGAGAAAAGAGGAGGCTATTTTTTTCCTTGCTTTTGCCAAAGGAATGAAGATCGGCTTCCATTTTTTCTGATTAAGGCAATAGGGACATTCGAGTCTTATGTGTGCCGTTTCGAATAGGTCAAGTTGCACGTCCGCTCCTATATATCCCTTAGCTCCGTAGATGCTACAGTCGTGACATGTCAGCTTTATATCTTTCATATAGTTGAGATCAAATGCGCTTGCTTTGGACAAGTCATACGAACGAATTGCCCCACTTAATCAGCAGATTGCGTGCAGCTTATAGCCAAAATAGTATGTGTTCTAAGAAGCACAATATCCGAAATCCGGGGCTTTGGAGAATACCCCTGTTCGTCCCATCTTACAGCATTTTCCCCATGCAAGACGACATATCTCTATTGATTTGTAGTCAACAAATAACAGTTCTTTACCGTCATCCATAGTCTTAGCAAGTCTCTTACGTATCTCCTCGCACAAACGCGCCGTATTCATTCGACGGTCATTGAATTGTCGGCGTTAGATAAGAGTGGGTATATTCGTTTTGTACTCTTGCAATTTATAATCGAACAGCCACTTTTCACTGTCTATACTCTCTAACTCTGCAGTCAATGCCAATGCAACTACTTCCAAGTCAGAGAATCTTGGAACAGAACCACGGCGTGGAATGTTACCGAGTTCATTAACGAGATTTTGAGAAAATTTCTTGCATATCCCATATATTTTGATGACCTTTGTACAAATACAATTGCTAAAAATAGTGATATATGTAACTTTTTACTCTTATTTATCAACTTAAATTAATTCCGCCAACGGGTGAGTGATTGCAAATGACTATACCCGGAGTCGTTATTTGGATGACGATTCCAATAAATTTAAATATTAAAAAACTTTATGAAAAGACTACTGATCTTATTCCTAACACTGGCCTCCATGGGAGCCATGGCTCAGGAAAATCGCAATCGGGACGAACAAAACCGGGTTGTGCGCGGCCCGTATGAAACCAATCGCTTTTTCGACAACATCTTCATCGGCGTAGCCGGCGGAGTGAACATCTATCACGGGGAGAACGATTCCTACGGAAAGTTCGGTAGACGCCTCGCTCCGGCGCTCGACCTGAATGTCGGCAAGTGGTTCACCCCTTCAGTCGGCGCCCGCATCGGCTATTCGGGTATCAAAGCCAAGGGCTGGACATTGGGAGAGACGATCTATGCCAAAGAGCTATTCGATAAACAGGCGGATATTTACAACGAAAAATTTGGCGTATCGTATCTGCATGCCGATTTCATGTGGAACTTCTCCAATGCCGTGAGCGGCTACAAGGAGACGCGTACATGGAATTTCGTGCCATTCTTCGGCGCCGGTTGGGCCCGTTCGTATGGGAACGATAGCTATGATAATGAATTTGCGATGAGCGTAGGCTTGCTGAATAATATTCGCTTATGCTCCCTCGTGGATCTAACACTGGAAGCGCGTCATATGTTTGTGAATCAGCGTTTCGACGGTGTATCACGCGGTAGCAAAGGGGAAGGTATGACCTCGGTGACGATGGGTCTTACGTTCAAGCTCAACCGCCGCAATTTCAAGCGAGCGGTAGCACCGGTGGATGTTACGCCCTATTTGAGCCGTATCAAGGCTCTGGAGAGCGACAATACGACCTTGGCCAACAAGAACAGGACTCTCGCCGACGAGAACGAGGCGCTGCGCAACCGCAAGCCCGAAACGGTGATTGTGGAGGGCGAAAGCAAAGTGTCTCCCACTCCCGTGGCATTGTTCTTCAAAATTGGTCAGGCGACACTCGACAAGAAAGAACTTACGAATCTCGATTTCTATGTGAAAAACGCACTCGAAGTCGACAAGGACAAGACCTTCACGCTTTACGGGGGGGCTGACAAGGCTACGGGTACGGCCGCTTTCAACCAGAAGCTGAGCGAAAAGCGTATGCTGTACGTTTACGAGATTCTCGTTGAAAAATACGGTATTTCAAAAGACCGTCTGAAGACGGTGGCCGAAGGCGATCGCAACAACCGATTCCCCGAGCCGGAGTTGAATCGCACGGTGATCATCATGGAATAAACGGGAAAGTTGAAGGGGATGAGGTTTCAGCGGTGGACAATGTTTACCGGTTTTCTCAGAATTTCGTACAATTCGCCTAATTCAGCCTCGATCCGAACATATTGTCAATCCGTATATAGGGTGGTACGTAGATGTTCTGCCCGGGGCTCGCAGCTAAAAAACCGTTATCTTCAGATGTTCGATAGTGTGAAATCGTATTGCATTCATGCGTATACGCTTTCCGTCTATACAATTGCCATGAATGGGTATTTAAGGTCTGACGAGAATAAGTCATAAGTTTAGATGAATTGTAGCCCAAGGATATCTTAAAAGGCTGTATGCAGAGATACGAACAAAGCCGGATGATCTCAGTTTTAATCACTGCCGTCATCTGTATAGTCGGGGCTATCTAACATATTTTAGATAGCCCTTTTTTATTCGTGCTACTATTCGAAAACTTTTCCGGATAGTAATTCTCAGAGGGTTAAAAATTTTTTGGACTTTTAGTTTTGCGGTATAAAGCGGAGAAAAGAGTTACCTTTAAGAAATCAAGAGCACTGCAGTGAACTAACTGTTAGACTAGTCCTGAAAAACTAATGGCATTAGACTGCAATTCCCCTCAAAGAGAAGGTGCCTATTAGAATTTTAGGTTTCCAGACCTGATAAAATGTTAGCTCGATCTCTACCAATGGTTCATACTGTAAAACAAAGTTAATGTTTATTTTTGGTCTCGATCTGGGGAAAAGATCTTTGAAGCCTCAATTGTATCTATCGAAGAAAAAGAATTAGCCCACAAATCGCTTTCGAATAATATCGAGAATGTCGCAACACTTCTTGGACGGGAGGCTGTAAACTATGTCTTATTATAATTAAACATTTTTCGTTTGACACAATTTAATTTATTCCCTTAGCGGCATTTACTCTCCACAAACTGCAATTGTCACTACTAGCCTGTCCATTGGATATAAAAAGTTCCGGAGGCATTCAACGAGACAAGAGTGACAGAATAGATGCCCAACGAATTGCAATGTATGCTTTGAAAAAACATCAGCCTACGCTTCCGAACCCAGATCTGATAAAACTACGAAATTGACCGACAATTCGGGATAATCTTGTTAAGCACCAAGTATCTGTATGTATTGGATTGAAAACTATAAATATACATAGTGCATGGCTGAATTAACTGAAAGTATTTGTTTCTTGAAAAGTGAACTGGATGATTGTATCGCAAAGATTAAGCTGACAGAAAATCAGGAATGAAACGATCGTCTGGGGCACTACAGAATTAGATGCCAACTATAAGCTACTTACATGCATACCCGGGATGGGAATTCTCAATGCTGTTTGATTACTTTGTGTGACTGATAATATAATTCGGTTTTACCAACCATAGAGAATAGACAGCCCCCCTATCCTACTTCTAAATAAAAACATATGATTCCCACAAATTTACAATTATTCGCTATTTAATAAGCTTCCAGCCGTTTAGATGTGCGTCGGATCTGTTCAGAGATCGATTGGGGCTGTTCACCCTGACGCAGCCGTTCGCACATGGCGGCGATTGCGGGCCGCTGGTATGAGCGGCCGAACCATCCCAATGCTTCGATGGCGGCTACACGCAGCGGCTCTTCGAGTGCGGCGTCTTCGGCCAGGGCGATCAGTTCGGGTACGCAGTAGTGGTGACGGTAGAGGCGGAAATAGGTGATTTCGCTCAGACGCCGCTTCATTTTATTCTGCGGGTTCCGGATGAATCTGAACGTTTCCCTCTGCTCTGCCTGCTTGTCGGCTATACGCTTCAGGCGTTTCTGCAGCGACTCTTCGTTTTGATAGAGCTCGTGTTTAGCTGCGGACTGACGGCGGAGTTCGGCGCTCACGGCATCGGGATTCATGAACATCATGTTCTCATCGGCATGGTAGGCCACTCGCAGCGAGAGTTCGTCGTCCAGCAGCATCTCGACGGCCGCGGGAACCAACTCGTCGTTGCCGCAGTCGCCGATCCATTGCGACACTAAACGGCGCACCAGCTCGTAGCTATCGCCCGCCGCCTGCGCCAGCATCGCGTTGAAACGGGGCGAACGGCTGGTGCTCATCAGCGTGAGGGCTTCGAGACGCACCGATCCGTAAGGAGATTCGGCAACCTGTTTTTCGCATAAATCGGCGATTTTGTCGTAACCGTTATCGGCCAGCTTGCGCAGGGCGATGGCCTGCACGTCGGCGGGCATCGTTTCGGCAACCATCCGGAGCCAGTATTTGTTGTTTGATGCTTTTGCCGTGAGTACCGTGTTTAGGTCGGTGCCGGGCAGCGCCCGGTTGACGAAACGGTAGGTAGGGTCGCCGATCAGGTGCGTTTCGAGGTAATGCACGTGGCGTCCCCACTGTCCGATGCGCACGCCGCAGTCGAGCAGTCCGATGTAGCGGTCGGGCCATTTGTCCTGCAGGGCGTTGACCGAATTGCCCTGGGTGACGATGCAGTCGCCTGGGCCGAAGATGTAGCTCGCGGCGATGCAGTCGTCGAGGTGGAACGAGCCGTTGTAGCAGGCGTCGAACATCACCATACGGGGATTCATCGGCCGATCGTAGAGGTCTTCGATGTGTACGTCCATTGCCCGGTTGAGCAGCGAATCGGCCGTGTGCAGCGAATCGGAGAGCTCGCACCACGCTTCGGGCACGCCGTAATAGGCGATCATTTCGGCCTTGCGCTTTTCGGGGTCTTTGCGTCCGTCGAGTTTGCTGCGCAGGAATAGTTTGATGTTTTCGATCGAAACGTTCATGCTCGAACCGTTCAGGTAGCCGTTCAGGTATTGCATGTCGGGAGAGCCGTGGTGGTGGCACAGGGCGACGTCGACGCCTTTGCGGGCCATCTTCTCCAGCAGGTAGGGCTTCATGGGCCAGCGGCTTTCGAAGTCGTAGAAACGCACGGTGCTGCCGGTGCGGAAAAGTGCGGGCAGCTGTTCGCGCAGCGCGATCTGCTCCCCGGCCCAGGCCTCGGGAGCCTCGGAGTTGTAGCCGTGGCCGCGGAAAACGAACAGGTTGTCCAGCTCGTTCTGTTCGGCATGGGCCTTCACCACCTTGCGCAGGTAGGCACGCAGCAGTTCGTCGGAATCCGCGCCTTCGCGTTTGGGCGGCTTGATGCGGGCCGAATAGATCGGCGACGCGATGTGCTGGCGCGATTCGGGCGAGAGCGAGTAGTAGAAATAGAGCGGTTCGTCGGCATCGCGGCGCAGGAACTCGAATTGCAGTCCCGGGTCGTCGTAATAGCGGTCGGAGGGAACCGACGAATCTTTCCAGTCGCGGTCCTGACTGCTCTTGAACGCCGATGTGAGGTGCTGTCCGTCGCGGATCATGGCCACGGGGATGTCGCCGATGAAGACCACGCCTTCGAGGGGCGGCTGCGCCTCCGTCATCCGGATGATTTCGCTGCGCACGCTTTCGGGGCTCTGCCACTCGTCGATGAGCAGGTGGGTCCCCAATCCGTCGCGCTCCACGGCGTTGCGGTAGGCGTCGACTTCGGCTGCTGCGGCTTTATAACTCCTGCTGTCGATGAAAATTGCGAAAGTCGTGGGGCTTTTCACATCGGGACGGACGATTCGCGGCGCCGCTGCGAGTGACAGGGTTTGTAGGCAGACGGCGATCAGTAAGACGATTCTTTTCAGTTTCATGGTCATGCTGGGTTATCGGGTCGGTACGGATACGCTGCTTTCGAGCCGGATGGCGGTTTGCGTCAGCTCGTCGCGAAGCTCTTTCTCCCGATTTTTGTCGGCGGCTGCCTGCCGGCAGGCGTCGATGATCTCGGCGCGGCGCGGGGTATGTGCGAACCAGCCCAGACACTCGGCCGTGTTGACCCGCAGTTCGAGGGGCTGCGAAGCGTCGGTCACAAGTTTCAGCAGGTCGGGCACCAGTTCGTGGTAGGTGTTGTTGCGCATCGAACGGATGGCCGAGATGCGGCTTTTGAGCGTTTTGCCGTTGAACAGCAGGTTCCGCTGTCGCTCCTTCATTGCCTGTTCGCCGGCGACCTCTTCCCAAAGTTCGGTGAATTTAGCCTCGCGGTCCGTATACGGCGAAGCCTCGACGGCCGTGCGCAGCGCCTGTTCGACCTCTTTTTCGGGGAACAGCTCCAGTCCCTTCATGACAATGTAGGCTACGCGCTTCGATTCGCTGTCGTTGACATAGGTCTCGGCCAGCGCGGGCAGCAGTTCCGGACGGCCCGACTGCCAGGCATAGTTCGCGGCGTTGCGGCGCAGCAGTTCATAACGGTCGTTCAGTCCCCGGATGATGGCCTGCGCGAAAATCTCCTCGTCGCCGAAACGTCCGATGAGTTTGAGGCACTCCATGCGGGTCGTCGCCAGCGGCGACTGTTTCATGAACTCCAGCAGTTCGCCCGCCGAGATCGCACCGGCGTCGGTCAGCATGCGCAGTGCGAGGCTCTGCACGTCGGCCCACGGGCTCGTGAGCAGGCTGCGCCAGTAGGCTGCGTCTCCCTTGCGGGTTGTAATGTCGGCCGCCAGCATATTGGGCTCGACGGGCCGGAACCGAAAGGCCGGGTCGCCGATGATGTGTCCTTCGAGCGATGCGATCAGCCGGTTATACTGCCCGACGCGCACGCCGTGCGACAGCAGGCCGACCAGTTCGTAGGTCCAGCGGTCCTGCAGTACGTTGACCGTATTGCCTTGCGTGGCCACCGTGCGGCCCGGATCGAAGATGTAGTAGCCCGTGATGTAGCCGGGTTTGTGGAACGAGCCGTTGTAGCAGGCGTTGAGCATCACGAAGCGCGGTTGTGCGGCCAGCGTCTCGAGGTCCTCGAGGCTGATGATCGTCTGGTCGCCCTTGGCCTTCGTGTCGTCGTCGGCCTCCTTTTTTTCGAAGAAGGCGTCGGTCAGGTGGTATTTCTCCTTGAAATACTGTTTGGCTCCCTCTATGTCGGCTTTGTCGCCTTTGCGGCGTTCCATATACAGGGCGATCATGACCTCGGCCTTGAGCTGGCTGTACTGGCCTTCGAAACTGTCGGGCTCGGTCGTGTAACTGCCGACGTGCTGTTTGTCGGGCGAACCGTGCTCGTTGAAGAACATGGCATCGACCTCCGGGCGCACCAACTCGTCGAACATCCGGTATTTCATGTAATCGTCCATCCGGAAATTGAGCTGGCGCAGGTTTCCGGCCTTGCGGGTGTCGGTCAGCGGGAAATTTTCGTCGATGGCAACGCGCTCGTCCATCCAGCAGACCAGGCAGTCGGAGTTGTATCCGTCGCCGGCGTAAGTCACCAGATTGTCGAGCTGGTCGACTTTGCCGCGTTCGGCGACGACTTTTTCCAGATAACGGGCGATTCCTTCGTATTTGTCGCCTCCGAGCTGTTCGGGATAGCGGATGCGTCCCGAATAGAAGGCCGGGTCGAGCCGCTGCGGCGAGTCGCAGGCGAGGTTGAAATAGGAGAGCAGACGGTCGGTCGTGTCGCGGGCGATCAGCTCGAACTGCAAGTCCGGGCAGTCGTAGTAGCGGTCGGAGGGGACCGACGACTGGATCATCGGGAAATTCTCCTCGTCCATCTTGAACGCCGTGGTCATGTGCTGGGCATTGCGCACCATGGCGATCGGAATGTCGCCCACGAAGACCACGCCTTCGAGCGGCGAGCGTTTGGCGGTTTTGCGCATCAGCGCGATGAGCTGTTCGCGCACCTGCTCGGGGGTCAGCCAGTTGTCGCGGAGAATGTAGGTCGAGAGTCCGTCGGCCTCCAGGGCGTCGCGGTAGGCATGAATCTGGGGCGCCGTTTTGTCGTAGGTCGTCTGATCGACAACGATTGCGAACGCGGTAGGCTGTTTGCTGCGGGGCTTTTCGACTGCGACTTTGGCTTGCAGGACGAATGGCAGCAGCAGGACGATTGTCAATAAATATCTTTTCATAGCTTTCATTACGGATTATTTCTTGGATTCTACGCGGTTAATCATGTGCTGCACCTCTTTGGCCAGTTCCGGCGAACAGTTGCCGCGGGCGAGCAGTTGGCGTCCGGCATCGGCGATTTCATGGCGCCGCACCGAGAGGTTGAACCACGCCAGCGCCTCGGCCATCCACACGCGCAGAATTTCGGGGGCCTGCTCGTCGGCCAGCAGGGTGAGGTATTCCGTGACGTGCTGGTGATAGGGACGGTTCTTGAGGAAACTGATGCGGGACTGCCGCCAGCGGAGTTTGCCATGGGAGTCGAGAATCTCCCGCGTCGAGGATTCGCCGGGCGAGAGTCCGTCGCGCTCGATGAGTTTGTCGAGCAGCTCCTGTTTCTCCTCCCGGGCATGGTAGAAATCCTTGTCGGCGAAATAGGTCTCGATCGCCTTTTCGACTTTTGGTTTGTCGAAGCAGCGGATCGCCTCGCTGATGTTGAAAACGATGCGGGCGGCATTGCGATCCTTGACATAGACATCGATGAGCACGGGGATGAACGCCTCGTCGCCGATGCGGCCCATGCGTGTGACGGCGATGCGGCGCAGGAACTCGAAGCGGTCGTAGGCGGCCAGCATCAGCGCCTGTTTGTATTCGGGGCCGTTGAGCGACTCGAGCAGCCGGAACGCATTGTAACGCACGACGCTGTAAGGCGACCCGGCGCACTTGTCGAGCAGGATGGCGGGCAGCTGCGGATAGTCGTTTTCCCAAAGCCGGATCATCGCCAGGTTCTGGATGTCGGGCACGGCATTGTCGAGTTGTCCGAGCCAGAAGCCGTTGTCGCGCTTCAGCGCCATCGAATTGATCCCGAGTTCGGGACGGGCGGCCTTGAAGCGGTAGGTCGGGTCGCCGATCACGTGCGACTCGAGGATGTGGATGTTTTTGGCCCAGGCACCGATGCGCAGCCCTTCGCCCAGCAGTCCCAGCAGGTCGAAAGCCGACTTGTCCTGAAGCACGTTGACGCTGTTGGCGAACGTCGTGACGCAGCGTCCCGGAGCCATGATGTAGTGTCCTGCGATGAAATCGTCCTCGCGGTAATCGCCGTTGTAGCAGGCGTCGAAGACCACGAAGCGGGCATTCGGCGTGATGGCTTCGACCTCTTCGAGGATGATGCCCGTGCGCAGGTCGGCGATCGAGTCGAGACGGAGCATTTCGGGCTCCTCGGCCCGGTTGTACCACGTGGAATCGAGTCCTTTCTCCGCGGCGCGTTTGGCGGCCGATTCCCGGCCGCTGCCGGGACGGCGGGCCAGTTCGCGCAGGCTGCGCTGCATCTCGGCGGCGGCATCTTCGGCCGATTCCACATAGGGCGTCCCCGAAAGGTACTGCCGGTGGGGCATTCCGTGTTCGTGGAAGACCATCATGTCCACGTCGTCGCGGCGGACCTCGCGGATGAGCGACTCCTTGACGAAGGGCTGCATCGAGTAACGCAGGAATTTGGCGTTGTGGGTGCGGCTGAACACGTCGCCGAACTGCTCGTCGAGCAGCTGCTGTTCATCGCGCCAGGCGATGAGCGAATTGGAGTAGGAGCCGTGGCCCGTGTAGGAGACGAACTGGTCGAAAGGCGTCGCGTCGCGGTGTTCGGCCACGGCTTTCTCCAGGTAACGGGCAATCTGTTTGTAGGGATCGCCGTAGGCTTTCTGCGCCTTGATGCGGCCCGAATAGATGTCGCAGGAGATGTACTGCGGCGAATCAGGCGACATTTCGTAATAATGAAACAGTCCCTGCGAGGGAGTGCCCTGCGGGACGAACTGCAAATCGAAATCGTCGTAAAAGCGGTCCGAAGGAACCGAGGTTTCGTGGAGCGGGTGGTCGCGTTCGTCCATTTTGAAGGCCGAGGTGAGGTGCTGCGCCTTGGTGATCATGGCGATGGGCACGTCGCCGATGAATACGCATCCCTCCAAAGCGTTTTCCGCATAAAGTTTGCGCAGGACGTCACGCACCTGTTCGGGCGTCGTCCAGTCGTGCGAAACGATGTAAACGGGCAGTCCTTCGGCTTCGAGCGTCTGTTTGTAGGCTGTCATTTGGGGCCGGCATTCCCGGGCGATCCGGGAGTCGGTGATCACGGCGAAGGAACTCGGTCCCTGTATGGAGGGGTTTTCGAACGTCTGCGATCGTCCCGGCGCGGCCGAAAGCAGCAGAACTCCGGCCAGCAGGACAAAAAACGGTTTTCTATAATTCATATGGAGCAGTTATTTGAAACCCTCCGGGGAGGATATGTGTCGTCCTCTCCGGAGGGTTCCGGTTTTAAAACATCAGTCCGATTTTGAAATTGGCGTAAAAGCGGCGGTCGAACAGGTCGCGGTGGTCGTCGGCACGCACATAGTCGCCCGAGGCTGCGGCAAAGACCGAACCGCGGCCCTTGAACAGCCGGGCGAACGAATAGGTGATTTCACCGCCGAACGCAGCGTATCCCGACCCGAGGTAGTAATAGTCGCGGAGCGTGAAATCGGTGTAGCACTTCGCGTCGGCCTTGTAGCCGTTGTAGTCGATGTCGCTGCTGTCGTTCATCTTGTAGGAGGCGCGTATTCCGACGAGCAGCGAGTGCTTTTCGTTGAAGATGAAATTCTTGCGTCCGAAGATGCCTACCTTGCAGTTCTCGATGTCCTGGGTGCTGCGCGGGAAATAGTAGATGTCGCTGAGCTTCTCGCTGGAGAATTCGACGCCGGCGGTCCAGTTGTAGGAATCGCCGCGGGTGGTGCGCATGTACTGCAAACGCCCCTCGAAACCGGCCTTCGAACTGTTCGAACGAACGGATTTCGATTTGATGATCCACTTGGCGACCTCGAAGGAGTTGTCCCACTCCTGTACATACTGGATGCCGTCGATGCTGCGGTCGCCGTAAGCGGCATTCAGGAAGAACGTATTCTCCTTCGAAGGCTTGTAGACGGCGTTCAGGCCGATCGACCAGCGTTCGTCCCGGGTCGTGCCGACCATTTTGGGCGTCGTGTAGCTGTTGGTGACATCCTCTATTTCCCGGGTGTACTTGCCCGATACGAGCAGGCGCAGTTTTTGGGTCGTGAACGAGTACTGGCCGCCGACGCCCATGCAGTTGGCGTTGTAGATGCGCTGGTTGTCATCCGTGCTGCTGGAGATGGAGGTATCGACGTAGAATCCCGGGAAGTTGAAAATATAGACCGGGTTGGTGCTCATCGAGATTTTATTCGAGGCGGTTCCGTCTTCGCGCCGGGAGTAATACTGGTAGTTAGCGCCGATGGCGTGCTTGCCCAGCGTGACGGTCACACCCGGTTTGATCTCGAATTTCGAAAGGCTGACCAGCGGACGCGGGTCGTGCTGTTTGGCGCCCTGGCCGTTCTGATAAGTGGCTTCGATTCCGAAGATCAGGCGGTCCCACAATTTGGGCGCCGCAGCCTTCACGGTCATGTCGTAGAGCTGGTTGATCCATTTGCTTTTGTAGGTGTCGGCGATGAAGAAGGGCGTGCCGCGCAGCGGGTCGATCAGCGAGGCGTTGTACTCGGCATCGCGCAGCTGGTCGCGCGAATATTCGAAACTACCCCAGATGAAAGCGCCCTTGAGGGCCTTCATCGTGCCGCCGCCGTCGGTGAAGAAGCGGTACCCGGTGTTGTGTTCCCCCTCCTGCGCCCGTTTGAACGAACCTTTCTCAATATCGTATCCCAGTCCGACCTGGCTGTAGTAGTCCATCTGGTCGAGCTGGATGCCCGACGCGTTGTCCGAGTAGCTGAACTGGAGACTCTCGCTTTTCAGCCGTTCGACGGAGGCCTCGGTATTGATCCGCTGCGCCGAGGTGCAGAGCGGCGCAAGGGCCGCAGCCACGAGGCATCCCGTCAGTTTGATGTAGCTATATTTTATCATAACTCATTCGATTTAGGGGGATTATTATTTCAGGGACCAGTTCCAGGCGGGCATCTTTTCGCCGTTGCGGCGGAACTGCGGGACCTGCGTTTCGAAATCTTCCGTCGAGTTGTTCGTGTCCTGGTAGATCGGGGTGCCGTCGGGCCGTTGGCCGATCACTTTGCGGCACACGCTCTTGCCGACGTAAATTTCCTCCGTCGAAGCCGCTCCGGCGTCCACGAATCCGGGAATACGCTTCATATTGAGGCTGTTCGATGTCGGGAGCATCTCCACGCCGTCGATCAGCTGTTCGGCCGGAATGCGGACGTACTCCTGCGTTTTGCCCACCTGTCTCTGGGTCGTCTCTCCCACCACGCCCGTATTGATGGTCGGGAATTCGAGGTGCTTGCCGGGCTGGTAGATGCAGAGTCCCGGACCGCTGACGGTGTTCAGCCACTGCATGGTCACGATGTATCCCGACCAGAAAACGTACTCGAGATCAGGAACGTCCGGGTTGACACGCTGCGGATTGCCGGCCCACGTTTCGAATTCGGACAGCGAAGTGTCGATCAGTCCGCCGTATTTGCTGTGGTCGGCATGGTTCGCGGCCTCCTGGGTGATGATGAACGATTCGCCCGGCTTGAGCGGGTAGTCGGTTCCGTTACCCGGCAGCTGCCAGACCGTCACGGCATAGACGTAGTTGTTCAGTCCGTCCTCGGCGGGCCATTCCGGGAGCGTCGCCGTTGCGAATTCGGGCACGAGACGCGCGAAACAGAGGTGGTCGAGGTAATAGGTCTCGTCGCCGTTGTTGTAGATTTCGTAGAACTGGTCGCGGAAATAGGTCGCCTGCGTCTCGGGATTGGTGCTTCCGCAGTAGAAGATCTGGCTGAAGCAGAGCGGGCCCACCATGGCGGGACGGATGGCGATCGAGAAGTCGTTCGACGCCTCGGCCTGTTCCGGCGTGATGTCTTTGGTGATGGCTTTGTTCTGCACCGATCCGTTCAGGTAATAGGTATTGCCTTCGGATTCAGATTCGCCGAATACCGAGATCGTGTAGTTGCCCGGTGCGACCTCGGTTTGTGCGATGCCGTTCTCATCGGTCAGCGTTTCGATGACGGCGTCCTCCTCGAAATTGGTGAAACGGACGGTGAGCCCATCCACCGGGAAATCCGTGTTGATGGTACCGTTGCCGTCGGCATCCACAAAGCCGGTCACGGCCTTGACCTTGAAGGAGACGTTCAACGGATTCACAACATCGGCCTGGCTGGCGGAGTCCATCATCTCGATGCACGAACAGAGCCCTGCAGCGGCCGTCAGTATGGCTATATATGTCTTTTTCATGGTTGTACTTGCGTTGTAGGGTTATCGAATCTTGACAGACAGCGCAGCTCCGAAAAAGAAGGTCTTTGCGTTGCGCCGGGTGTACTTGCCCGGATAGACTTTGCTCTCCCAGATCGGCGTGCTGCGGAACATGTTGTTGGCGAAGAACGAAATGCGCATGAAATTGCGGATTTCCTTGGTCAGATTGATGTTGATACAGAGTATCGGGGGCATCGAACCTTCGGGAATCAGCCGGCGTGCGTCGAGGCGTCCGCGCATGTCGAGGGCCTGGAACTCCTCCTCTTCGATGCGTGAAGCGTCGAAGTCATACAACTTGCCGTCCAGGCGCGAGATGTATTTCACAGGGATCGAGTCGTTGCCGTAGGTGGTGTACTCACGCTCCTTCCATTTGACGCTGGCTGTCAGCGTGACGACGAAACCGATTCGCGGAATGTTGTGCGTGATACGCAGGTTGGTCGTCGTTGACGACGAATGCTCCGCCTTGTTGCCCGGTTCGAAGACGCCCATGTGGGGATAGGAACCGGCTACGCTGCTGCCTGTCGTATGGTTCGTGAACGTGTAGTAGTTCTTCCACGATTTGTACTGCGTCCAGCTTCCGTTCAGTCCGAACGAGGTGCGGATGGAGTTGATACGTCCGAAATCGATGTCGAACTCGACGCCCCGGCTGTTATAGGCAAAGTAGTTGGTCGGGATCGAATACTGGAGCAGGATTTTGTCTGACGACTTGAGCGACAACTCGGGCATATCGGTCTCATTGGCCGGTTTGGCCGCCGAATACTGATTGTAGTCCACGCATTTGAAGGTGTCGAACGTTGCGCTGGTCATGTAGCCGTTGCGGGTCTTGTCCTCGTAATAAGTGACCGAACCGCGCACCTGCCCGATCTTGAAATCGAGGCCGACCTCCCATTTGGTGGTCTTCGCCAGTTCGAGATCCGGATTCTCCGCCGAATAGACGTGCGTCGTGGCGATCTGGAATTTCTGGGCGTCGCTGAAGCCGCTCGCCGTGGTGTTGTCGAAATTCAGGATGTCGAAATAAGCGTTGTCGGGATAGAGATAACCCAGCGAGGGGGCTTTGTACGTGATGCCGTAGCCGCCGCGGACGCTCAGTTTCTCGGGAATCAGGTCATAGGAGGCGTTGATACGGGGAGCGACGCCTCCGTCCATGTCGTAAATATGGTCATAGCGGACGCCGGCGACGATTTCCAGTTTGCGGCGCAGGATGTCCATCGAGAAATACTCCTCGGCGAAGAGGCTGAACTGGTGCATGAACGGCACGTCGCTGAAAGCGCGTTCGCGCTGGGTGGTGAAGTTGGTGTTGACCGAGCGGCGCGGCGGAGTCTCCGGATCGAAGACCTTGCCTTCGCCCAGGTTGCCCGTGGCGCGGTACTCGCCGCCGATGATCAGCCGGTGGTGAGTGCGTCCCAGGTCGCCGGCGAAATTGGCCGACAGCTGCGCGAAGGTGTTGAGCTCCTTGCCGTACAGGTTGTATATGGCCGTATAGTCCGACGGCAGGCGCCAGGCTTTGCCGTTCTTGTCGGCATCGGGGATGTTCGTGATTTTCGTACCGTCGGCCAGGTAAATATCCTGTCCGGGCATGCTCGAAAGAATGGCTCCGTCGGTTTTCGAGGTGGAGTAGGTCCAGTCGGAGTTGGTGGCGAACTCCTCCCGGTACGTTTTTTTGTTCGTATAGTTCGCCGAGACGGTGTATTTGAGGTTTTTGAGCCAGTTCTTGTTGAAATTGAACGACCCGTTGGTGTTGAAGCGCAGGCCCAGGTCGCGCTGGGTCATCAGGTCCAGATCCCTCGCGTCGTCGGGATTCGGTTCGGCCTTGTCCTTGGTGTAGAACAGGTTGAACGAGGTGTTGGTGGACCATTTGCCGACGGTGTTCGAGTAGCTTACGCGTCCCGTCACACGGTTGTAGGTGTCGTATCCTTCGGTCGGATCGTATTGGGCGAAGGTGTAGTCTACGCCGTAGTTGAGCACGCCGGCTTTACGGCCGAGGCCCACGCCGTGCGATACGGAAGCCATGTAGACATTGGGATTGACATCCAGCTGGATCGACAGCGGCGTGCGTCCCGCCTTGCTGTTGACGATGACGGCGCCCGAAGCGATGTCGCCGTACTGGGCCGAGGCAATACCCCGGATCACCTCTACCGATTCGATGTTGTTGGTGGTGATGGTTCGCATGTCGACGCCCGAGTTGGGGGTCGATATGCTGGGGCCGGCGTCGGCTTCCAACGCCAGCGAGAGGGTCTGCATATTGGCGTTGTTCGAAAGGGGAGCGCCGTCCATGATGATGGCTGTGCCGAAGCTCTGGCCGTTGCGGACGGAGAATGTGCTGGCTTTTTTAAGGGCGATCTCCTCGGCCGTGCGTGTGCTGGCGCCCGGAAGCAGTGACATGATGTCGGCCAGCGATGTGGCCTGGATGTGCTCCATGGCCGATTTGGAAATCTTCGAGGCGGTTGCCGCACCGGTCTTTTTCGACTCGGCCGACACCACGATATTTTCCAGATAGAACGAGGTGGCCTTTAGGGTGAATTTGAGTGAGTCCCGTGCGGGAAGCTGGATGATCTGCGATAGCGGTTCATAACCCAGAGAACTGATCTCGACTTTGTATTTTCCCGGATTAGATAGTTGGATTTCGAACTGGCCTTTGACGTCTGTAGTAGTCGCTACACCGATTTCGGGCAGAGAGACAACGGCATAGGCCAGCGGGGTGATCTTAGAATTCCCCCCCCCCTCGGTTTCCGAGGCTTGGACTGTGCCGCTGAATGAGATTTTACCCTTGCTTTGCGCCCACAAAGAGGTGACGCCGCAAAGCATCAGAATACTCGTTAGCACACTTAATTTGGCAAAAAACTTCATAAGCATAATGCTTGGGGTTAATGAATAATTCTTGAATCTGACAGATGCCCCCTCCAACTGAATGGACTGTATGCATTCCGGGCAGTTTAAGAATTCTGCGAATTTCGCGACGGCAATATAATGAATTTTTTCTGATATAGTCTGTCTTGCACCATTTTTACCAACATATAGGTAGATGCGTTGTTTGAATTAAAAGTAAGGTTACACGTATTTTATGGTACACTGACGCAGTCGTTTCTGTTTGTTAATCGAGGTGCAATATCCACTATCCATATTTGTCGAACGGCTCCAGCATCTTCTGCCAGAAGAGCACTTCGGCCTCATCCTTATCCACTTTCTCCTTGTTATAATACAACGCCCCACCGGGTGTAGCTCCGGATCTTATATTCGCAACCATTCTTTAGCTTGTTTTGTAAGGTTCAAAATCTCGAGACTCAGGGCTTTCAACTCACGGGTTCGCTGTTCCAACAGGATGATCTGATGCGGGATCGCAACGTTGGAGAAATGCGTATTGATGACCTTTACAATCTAGAAAATTTCAATCACAACAAGGAAAACAACACACTCGTCACCTTGTATTGGTATCTTTATGGATGTACTCCATATCCCAATACGGGTGTGGAGTATTGTTTATTTGTTGTGAAGGTATTCCAGAACCTCGAACCAGATAAATTAATCAACTCCATATTTTCTTTTTATACTAACCTATCACATCGGAGTTGAGTGGTAACCTAAACTTTTGATTTATGTTACATTTTACAAAAAGTGGTATTATCCACAATTCAATCAAGTTGTTAGCAATTGTATTGATTGGATTAACACTCCAGTGCCTACTCAAACTGCAGATCCACACCGCTGTGCATGGCAGCCTCGGTTTCGGCATCCTGAATCACTTCGATATCGGGTTTCGCGCCGAGGACTGTTTTTTACATCTGAAATGTGGAGTTTTTCCACACTCTTGTAGAGTTTTTCCACACACTGCGAAAAATCTACTTTACGGCAAAATTTTGATTTTCACGTGACTTGTTGCGGTGTGATTGCTTTGGCATCCCGATTGAACCAGATTTGGACAAACTCAAATCCGATTTATGAAAAGATGCTACTCCTCTCTTGCGGGCAGGCGGACATGCGTTCTCCTGCTCTTGTTGTGCTACCTTTCCGCGTCGGCGCGTGCGGATCGTGCGGATGAGAAACCCGCGGCCGGCAAGGCGGCGCAACCTGCCGAGCGCACCGTTTCTGGCAAGGTGATGGACGAACACGGCAATCCGTTGATCGGCGCCACCATTGTCGTCAAGGATGCTCCGACCGTGAGCGGTACGATTACCGGTCCGGACGGCTCCTTCTCGCTGACAGTGCCCGCGCGTTCGACCCTGCTCATCACCTATGTCGGCTACAAGAGCCTGACACTCCCGGTGCTGAACCGCGATGAATTGAAGATCGTCCTCGAAGAAGAGGCCGAACGGCTGGACAACGTGGTCGTCGTGGGGTACGGAACGCAGTCGAAATCGGATCTGACGGGCTCCATCGCTTCCGTGAAAGCGGATGATTTCAAGGACGTTCCGGCCCGTTCCGTGGCCGAGGCTTTGCAGGGCAAGGTGGCCGGCGTGATGGTCTCGAAGACCAGCGGCAAGCCGGGCAGCGGTTCGGACATCGTGATCCGCGGCGTCGGGTCTATCAACGGACTGAATCCGCTGTTTGTCATCGACGGCGTGGCCTGCGACAACAACAGCAACTACAACCTGAACGACATCGAGTCCATCGAGGTCATCAAGGATGCCAGCGCCGCGGCGATCTACGGTTCGCGTGCGGCCGGCGGCGTGGTGCTCATCACGACCAAGAAGGGCAGTTTCAACGCCAAGCCCAAACTCTCGTTCACCAGCCATGTCGGCGTCCGGCAATATACGGACATGTACGACCTGCTGGGCACGACCGACTATATCCGCGTAAAGCAGGCGTTGGGCGAGAGCTATCCGATCTGGTCCGATCCGGCGTCGCTTCCGAATACCGATTGGGTTGACGAGATCTACCAGTCGGGCATCGAGCAGAGCTACAACCTTTCGCTGACGGGCGGCAGCGAGAAATTCCGCTACTACCTTTCGGGGGCTTACGAACGGGAAAACGGGATTCAGATGAACAACTACTGGGAGCGCATCTCGGCCCGTCTGAACGTCGATTACAAGGTGAACAACTCCGTCACCGTCGGCACGCGCATCTATCTGGCCCGTCTGCGCGGGAATCCCTACACGGAGTCTTTCCCTTGGGTCTCGATTCCTTATATGAACGTCTACGACGAGGACGGAGACTATGCGGCGGTTCCTTCGGGGATCGACTTCGACGGTTCGAATCCCGTGGCCGTCATCGTGCTCCAGCATCAGAAGCAGTCCGACCTGCTGGCCAACGCCGACCTTTTCGTTGACTGGGAGATCGTCAAGGGGCTGAAACTGAACCTCACGGGGTCGGCCCAGCTGGGCGGCGGCTATGACGACAACTACTCCGAGCCCAACAACCTCGGCCGTTCGCCCTCGAAGGACAGCTACACCAAGGCGCTCAATTACGACGAGCAGTACACCTTTACGGCCACGCTCTCCTATGCCCGCAAGTTCGGACGCCACGATTTCAAGGCGATGCTCGGCTGGGAGGCCAAGAACGCCCATTTCGCCGACCTGAGCGCTATGGCGACCGATTTCCCGGTGAACGATCCGATGTCGTTCGCACTTTCAACGAACATTAACAAGACCGCTTCGGGCGCCCTGAGCGAAGACCGCTTCCTCTCGCAGTTCGGCCGCCTGAACTATTCATTCGATAACCGCTATCTGCTGACGGTCAACTTCCGCCGCGACGGATCGCCGAAATTCGGCCCCAAGAACCGCTGGGGCGTCTTCCCGTCGGTGTCGGTGGGGTGGAAGATCTCCGAGGAGCCCTTCTTCAAGTCCTGGAACCAGCAGTGGATCACCTCGCTCAAACCGCGTTTCAGCTGGGGAATCCTGGGCAACGACCAGGCGTTGAACAAGTTCGCCTACATGGCGGCGTTCCAGAACGTGACGGTGCATTCGTTCGACGGCACCACGGCCGTCGGCGGCTACAATAACATCAAGGTCATCAACGAGGACATCAAGTGGGAGTCGATCTACAACACGAACGTCGGTCTGGATCTCGATCTCTTCCGGAACCGCCTCTCGTTCTCGTTCGACTATTACCAGCGCATCACCAAAAACATGATCTACGCCCTTTCGACCCCCAATTCGGCGGGCATTACGTCAATGGGCGGCGGACTGACTGCGATGAGTACGATGCCGGTGAACATCGGCCGCATCGACAACGAAGGCTGGGAGCTGCTGGTCAGCTACCGTAACAACATCGGTTATTTCAACTATGCCGTCAGCGGCAACGTTTCGCAGAACCGCAACAGGGTGGTCGATCTGGGCCTTTCCACGGCCTATATCTATGGCGGCGGCGGGCATCCCAACACGGGCCCGAGTCCCTGCAAGACGGTCAACGGACAGCCGATCAGTCAGTTCTGGGGGCTGAAAACCGACGGGATGATCACCTCGCAGGAGGAGATCGACGCACTCAACGCCAAGGCGCAGGCCAACGGCCACGACTACTACCACCAGTGGCTGACGGGTATCGGCGACCTGAAATACGTCGATCTGAACAACGACGGCACGATCGACGACGAGGACTGCACCTTCATCGGCAATCCCTGGCCGAAGGTGCAGTACGGGTTCAATATCTCGCTCGAATGGCGCGGCATCGACTTCTCGGCCGACCTCACGGGCATCGCGGGCAACGACGTGATGAACCTTTCGAGATCCTACACCGAGAGCGTGCAGCAGAGTTCCAACACCACGGCCGATGTCTTCGGAGCCTCCTATTTCCTGGGCAACGGGCTGACTTCGCGGCCGCGCATCGTCACGCCCGACCCGGCCAACGGCAACGCTCCGGTCAAGGATCCGAACTACAATTACCAGCGTTATTCCGACTATTTCGTCGAGGACGGCTCGTATCTCAAACTCAAGAATATCACGCTGGGCTACACCTTCCCGAAGCGGTGGACGCGCAAGGCGAAGATCGACCGCATCCGCATCTACGTATCGGCCAGCAACCTGCTCACCTTCACCGATTTCTCGGGCCTCGACCCCGAATTCTCGACGACGACCAAGACCGCCTACGGCATCTATTACGGCAGCACCTATCCGCAGACCAAGATGATCTCGTTCGGACTCGACATGAACTTTTAACCGTTTCCCGACATGAAAAAACTGATTGCATATCTTCGAATCTCCGCCCTCTCCGGTTGTGCGGCACTGGCGGTCTCCTGTACGAATTACCTCGACCTGAACGATCCCGATTCGCTCTCCAAGGGCAATTTCCCCACGTCGATCGGGCACATCGACCTGCTGGTGAACTCGGTCTACGGAGCCCAGCACCATTGGTGTTTTCTGGGCAACTACTGGGCCGGATACGTCATGTACTGCCTCGACCACACCATCGACCTCCAATGGCACAACGATCAGGGATGGGTCGATATTTGCTCCGGCGCCGTGAAGACCGGCAACAACAAGGTGACGGACCCCTGGACGGCACTCAGCATGGGTGTCTACTACGCCAATACGGTCATGGAGGAGATCGACGCCTATCGGGCCGCCGCTCCGGCGTCCGAGGCGGCATCGCTGGACAATTACGAAGGCGAATGTCTCTTTTTCCGGGCCTTTTACCGGTGGCACATGCTGTCGCTCTACGGTCAGCCCGACATGGACGGCGTGGGCATTCCCATCATCGACAAGGTTCCCAAGACGCTGGAGGAGATGTACGTCGGACGCGCGAAGACGGGCGCCTGCTACCAGGCCATCATCGACGATCTGGACCGGGCCGTGGGGCTTCTCACGCAGACCGACAACCACCGCGTGACCGTCTGGTCGGCCAAGGCTTTCCGGGCCAAGGCGTGCCTCTTCGCGGGACAGAACGACAAGGCGAAGACCGATCTCGAAGACTGTATCCATAACAGCGGCAAAACGCTGGAGCCGTTCGAACGCTACCGCATGATGTTCAACGGTTACGACGAATACGAGTTCAACAGCGAATCGTTCTACGAGATGGCCAACAAGGCCGATCCGACCAACGGTTCGGCCTATGGCAATCAGAATACGGGTTCGACCCTTTCGCTCTACTACCCGCCGTTCTGCATCGCTCCCGACAGCACGCGGACGGCCATGTCCTACGGCAACCAGTACATGCACGACCGCAATCTGCCGCGCTTCGGCTACACCGACGCCGCGCCGCTCGCCGAAGGGCACGTCCTCTCGGAAACGAAGCCCGACGGTTCGCTGCGCTATTCGCTCAGCGAGGAGTATATGGATCAGCAGCTCGCCCATCGCAGGAAACTGGGCAAATGGGAGCCGGGAGAGCCCGACCCGCGGCTCTTCGTCTGCTCGCTGCAACCCTTCGTCGATTCGGTGCAGATGACCATCGACGGCGTGAACGCCTACCGCAAGGTCGCGCAGGTGGAGTTCAACAAATGGTGGGAGATGGACCCCAACACGGGCAACGATCCCGAGACCTTCTACGGCTGGCCCGTGCGGAAATATAACTATCTCGACGGCCATCTGGCCGACGCCACGCGCAATGTCGCCGGTTACAACATCTATTTCATCCGCCTGCCGGAGATTTACCTGATGTACGCCTATCTGCTGAAAGACTCCGATCCGGCCACGGCGCTGGAATATGTCAACAAAGTGAAGCGCCGCGCTTACGGCTATTTGCCCGACGGGGCCTCGCCCGTCGATTACGGGTCGCTGACCGACCGCACGCTGACTGCCGATGCGACCGACCATCTGGCCAACGATCCGCTGCTCTACGAACTTTGGGCCGAGTTCTTCGGCGAGATGCGCTGGTGGGAGTACGTGCGATTCCTGCGCCTGGGCAAGCAGGAGGCCGATTATTACAAGACGGTGTCCGGCCCGGGAGCGGCCAAGACGAACATCATCTGGAAAGACAGCAACTATGCCATGCCGATCCCGGCCTCGGAATTTGAATCGAATCCCAATCCGGATATGATGCAGACCCCCGGCTATTGAGCGTATGTATTGAAAAAAGAAGCCCGTCTGCTCGCGGGCTTCCTCTTTTTCCGGTTATTGATTCTGAATGGCAACTAATTAGAATCTATGAGGATGTGAATCTAATGACAACTTTACGAGCCATTAAGGAAATCCGGAATTATCTGGCAAAATAAAATCAGTAGTATTGTCCTCTCATCTAATTTTGTGAAAAATCCACAAATATAAGGAAGATAGCTTGCAAAAGTTTGTGTAATATCTTTCAGCGCAAGCATCTTCCAAGATTCAGTTATATGCCTGTTTTGTCAGTTACTTAAAGCCTGGGAAGAGTATAAAAAAACAGCCAATAATTCAATGACCATTTTCTATTTTGTCGGTTTACTGAGACTATTTTTGCAATAGCTCCCGTATTGAATATATCTTGTACAATTATTCCTTCATCAAGAATTTCATGAGCAAAGATCCTGTCTTTTTCAAATATGCTACAATGATAACCTGATACGCACTATTTCTTGAAACGACAGATGGGATAATCCGCATTGACTGCAAATGAAAGTACAAATTATCGCATTCGGTCACCACGTTTACGCGCAGCCTCTTTCGACAATTTCAATTCATCTTTCATAGGCCTTGAATCGTTCAAAATCAAAGTCTTTACTGCTCATAAATATCAAACTATGTCTTAAAATTAAACATTTTCTCTTGTGACACAGTTTAATTTACGCTCTCCGATAAAATTTCCTATGTTTATCGGACAGAACGTATCGTCGGACTCATGGATAAATTTCGATAATTACCATCCTTGATATTATTTACCAGATATTTGCAGCATAATTCCGTATTGCCCATTCTTTCCGATATATAAACTGAAATTTATCAGGGAAGAGCTGTGATGGTAATCCTCCCTTTTCGAATACGAGTAACTGCTAAAAATATGAAATGCCTACAACACAGCATGAACTAACAAATTATTCATCATCGTTATCACATGCGAACTGTTCTCCATTCGTCTTATCTGTCAGCCATTCGAAACTCAAGCGCGTAAACCAGATCTCAAAACCCGATTCCCAATCTCCTACTTCAGTGAGTAATCCGATCGAACCATCCTCCAAGCGCGTTAGCGAGGAGTATCCTGCTTCCCTGTTCCACACGGTTTTGCGAACAGGCCATGTACGTCCTTCATCGTAACTCACAGCGATTGAAACATTGCGTCGCATGACCGTATCCGCCGGAATAGAATGCAACAACACTTCAGGCTGTCCTTCACCTTGAGAAAAGCGAATCATATCCCCATTACATGCCGGATCTGGCAATTGCCTCCATTCCCTGACATCGCTCCATGTTACTCCCTGGTCGTGTGAAACCGCATAACGTCGATATCCCTGCGACGGATTGCGGATACTCATCAGCCAGGTACCATCGTTACATTCCACCAATTTCGCTTCGTCTCCGTATGGGCCCGGTGTTGCTGACAGCAGACGCCATGTCTCACCACCATCCGCAGAACAGCAAACATGATTGTACAGCGGCGGCCATTTTTCACTTGTGCGGTGTGCTGCCACGACGAATGCCAACGTCCCGTCGCGAAGTTGTGTAGCGCACCCTGAAGCAGCGAAAAGACCTGAAAGATTCTTTGCTCCCGGATTACTGCACTCGGAGCCGTATATCTGCGAAGTGATATACCGAGGATCGCTCCATGTTAAACCATTGTCACGGCTGCGGGCAATACAGACGTCTGTGGGATGCTCTGTCGTCGAAGCCCACATGCCGCATCCGGATGCGAAAATGCACAACAGATCGCCTGTTATACGGTCTACTACCAGAGCAGCATCCCCATATCCACGTTCGGGTGTATGTTGCGCAATAACGACTTGTTCGCTCCAAGTACTACCGTTATCCGTACTACGCCGCATTACGAGGTCAATCTGATTCGGAAGATCGCCCTGCGAATCATTTCGACGGTCAGCCACAGCAATTAACGATCCGTCGGCTGCAGTGATCAATGCAGGGATCCGATAATATCTGGAGCCACAATCGCCCGCACGAAACACGAGCGTATGTTCAGGTTCTGTCAACTCATGTTGAGCGGTTACCGAAAGAGGCGTTGCCAGACAAAGCTGGCAACTGATCAGCCATCGTGCAAAACGACGTACAACATACACATTAAACATAAAATATATTATTTAATATCGAGTTTAGTTCAAAAAGTTACCCATCCACGGTTAGGTTCGTTGCCCATCTCGAATTCGAGCCTGCCGCCGGCGGCGATGTCGTCGAAGGCGATATAGGGCTTGGTGTAGGGTTTGCCGTTGAGCTTCACCGCCTGGATGTATTTGTTCGCGGCGGAGTTATTATGCGCCGTGACGGTCAGCACGCCGTCGCGGACACGCAGCTCGGCCTTGTCGAAGAGCGGCGAACCGAAGAAGTAGCGTCCTCCGGCCGGCTCGACCTGATAGAATCCCAGCGACGAAAGCACGTACCACGCCGACATCTGGCCGACGTCCTCGTTGCCCGACAATCCGTCGGGCTGGTCGTGGTAGAGCGTCGTCAGGATTTCGCGCACCTTGTCGGCGGTCTTCGCGGGCTGGCCGATCATCGTATAGAGGTAGACGACGTGGTGGCTGGGTTCGTTGCCGTGGGCGTACTGACCGATCAGGCCCGAAATGTCGGGCGAAGCGGCGCCCTCCGGCACGGAGCTGACCGTGAAGAGCGAGTCGAGTTTTTCGACGAAAGCCTCCTTGCCGCCGAAGCAGCCGATCAGCCCCTCAACGTCGTGCGGCACGAGCCACGTATACTGCCACGCGTTGCCCTCGCAGTAGTCGTCCTCGCGGTGGGTCGAAGCGAACGGGTTGAAGGGCGTGCGGAAGCCGCCTTTCGAATCCAGCCCGCGCATGAAACGGGTTTCGGGATCGAAGAAGTGGCGGTAGGATTTGCTGCGATCGAGGAAATAGTCGTAATCGGCCGTATCGCCGCGCTGCGCCGCGACTTGAGCCACGGCCCAGTCGGCCAGCGCGTACTCCATGTCGTAGGCCACCGCTTCGTTGAAGAGGTCGCAGGGGATATAGCCGTATTTCATGCGCAGGTCCATACCCCGCTCGCCGAGCATGGCGGATTTCTTCAGCGCCTCGTAGGCCAGCTCCTTGTCGAAGCCGCCGTAACCTTTCAGCACGATGTCGGCCATGGCCGGAATGCCGGGATTGCCGACCATGCAGTCGGTCTCGTTGCCCGCAAGGTGCCAGACGGGAAGCTTGCCCTGCTGCGTGTAGATATGGAGCATCGTATTGGCGATGTCGGGCATCTTCTCAGGATGGAGAATCGTCATCAGCGGCTGGGCGGCGCGGTAGGTGTCCCACAACGAGAAGGTCGTATAGTTCACGAACGGCGCGGCGCGGTAGATCTCGCCGTCAGCGCCCCGGTAGTCGCCGTTCACGTCGCAGAACTCCGACGGAGCGACCATCGTGTGGTAGAGCGCCGTATAGAAGATGCGGCGGGCGGCTTCGTCCGAAGTCTCGACACGCACCTTCTGCAGCTCGGCGTTCCACGCTTTGTCGGCCGCCGCCGCCGTGGCTTCGAAGTCCCAGCCGGGAAGTTCCGCCTGCATGTTGAGCTTGGCGTTCTCGATGCTCACGGGCGAAATCGCCACTTTCATATAGAGCGGCTCGCCGTCGGTCGTATCGAACTCCACGCGGGCGTAACGGCCCTTGACCGTAACGTCGCCCTCCTCCGGAACCGTCTCCGACGCATCGGGATAGGAGATATTCTTCACCGGCTTCGAGAATTCGGCCGTGAAGTAAACGCGCTGATCCTTGGCCCAGCCCGTCGAATAGCGGTAACCGCTGAGCCGGAGTCCGTCGGAAACGAATGCGGTCTCGGTGGCCTTGTCCCAGCAGCCGCCGTTTTCGAGGTCGAAGACCACGGCGGCGTCCTGCGACGCGGGGAAGGTGTATTTGTGCAGCCCGACGCGCTTGGTGGCGGTCAGCTCCACATCGACGCCGTAGCGGTCGAGCCGCGTGGCGTAATAGCCCGGACGGGCTTTTTCGTTCTTACGGCTGAAATAGGACCAAAGCCCCGACTGCGGGTCGTCCTCCGTGCCGCGGGCGTAGGTCACCCCGCCCACGACGGGCATCACCGTGACGTCGAACAGGTCGCCGATACCCGTTCCGTTGAGGTGGGTATGGCTGAAACCGATGACGGTCGTATCGGAAATGTGGTATCCCGACACCCAGTCCCACGACTGCGGGATGCTGGTGGGGCCGAGCTGCACAGCGCCGAACGGAACGTTGGCCCCCATGAAGACATGGCCGTGGCCGCCCGTGCCGATATACATGTCGACATACTGCGTCAGCGGCTTCTGCTCAGGCTGCGAACAGGCGGCCGAGATCAGCAGAACGGATAAGGAAAGAAGATGCTTGGGTTTCATTATGCAATCGTTTAAAATTTTTCGCAACGTTTTATTTCACGGTCACTTCGTCGAGGAAGAACCAGCAGGGGCAGCCTACGCCGTAATGCCACGGCGGACAGGTCTTGACGCCTTCGATTTCGACTTTGACATAGCGGGCCCGCACCGGCTGTGCGGCCGTGACGGCAGCCGGAACGAACTTCACGGGAACCGACTGGTCCTCAGGGAACTCCACCTGCCCGAACGGGGTCCAGTCCGCGTTGTCGGACGAGACGGAGTAGCGCACCGAACGGGGCAGCAGAATCCACTGGCCCAGCTGATGCAGGAAATCGGTCTCGACCGTCGAGAAGGTCACGTCGCGGCCCAGATCGACGACGAAGGCGCCGTCCTTGCCCTCCCAGCCCGTCCAGCTCTCGACGAACGATGCGCCGCCGAAAAGACCGTCGGTCAGGGTCTTCTCGCCCGACGCCCGGTATTTCTCCGCAGGAGCGTCGATCCAGACGATCCGCGCGCCCAGCGCCAGATTGGAGTTCTCCGCAGGAAGGTAACGTTTGCGGTAGAGCCGGCAATATTCCTGCGGACTGTTGTTGCGCTCGTTGAGCGTTTTCACGCCGAATTGGGTCACGTATTTCTCGAACGCGTCCAGCTCGCTCACCACGGCGCCGAGGTCCTTGTCGGCCGTCGTGCGGGCGATTTCGAGGTTGGAGTACATCAGCGGCAGACGCGTCAGGCGCACGCGGCGCAGCAGGACGGAATCCCCCGCCACGGCCCGCTCGGCGCAGTCGAACAGTTCTCCGTAACGCTTGCGGCAGGCGGCATTGAGCATACCGTCCTTGTGCGAGACGGGAGAATCGTATATCCACAACCGCTGGCCGCCCGCCAGCAATGCGCCTTCGAGCAGTTTTTCGTACTGATAAATATAAGGCGCAGCGGATCCGTAATAGCCGCGCATGAAACGCAGCATGAGCGAATCGGTATCCTGATCGGGATTCCACATCAGCTTGGCGACCACATAGGTGCGCATCTCCGAGAAATCGCCGCCGTACGAGCCGCCGATCTGCGAGAAGTGCATCGTGACGTGGTTGCGCCGGAAAAGCCCGATATTGGGTTTCAGTATCGGAAAGTTGGGGAACGGAGTGACCATGTTGTCGAAATTGATGCCGTAGTCCCACACGAAGATATTGTCCGACAGGGCCGCCCACCCCTCCATCGCTTCGATGAACTCGCGGCCCGACGCATTGTCCGTAAGGGGCACTTCGCGGTCGCAGTCGATGTCGCACAGCATGATATTGACGTTGGGCAGCGGCTTCACGTGCTTCGGGGGCTGCATCGTAAAGAGGTAGGCCAGCGTCGAAAACTCCTTGTCGGGGAAACGCTCCGCCAGCTTGTTCAGGAAGCGGATATAGTTGCCCGAAGGCGCACCCTCGTACTGGTTGACCTTCTCGCACTCCTCGCAGCGGCAGTAGGTGAAATTGCTGTCATTCTGGCTTATGGAGATGATGTTCATGCCGGGGTTGGCCCGGAAGATCGAATCGACCTTCGCAGCCGCCAGCTCGAAAAGCTCGTCGTTCGTCAGACACCATTGGCTGGCGCGCCCCGGACGGCGTTCGCCGTTGATGAACGAGTAGTATTCGGGATGCTCCGCGCCGTAGACCGACGCAGGAAGCAGGCTGTTGAAGGTGTGCACCCACAGGCCGCCGGCAAAGATGTCGCGCGGCTCCTCCAGACGCAGGGCCAACCGATACACGGAGTCCTGCGCCATGCCGTAGCCCTGACTCTGGCGATAGCGGAACGCCGGGTTTTCGGCGAAGTCCATCGCCGGAAGCGTGACGGTCGGATTCCGGTCGAGGTCATAGACTCCGGCGGCGAAATAATCCAGCCCCAAGTAACGTTCCAGCAGCGTCATGACGCCGTAAACCGCCCCCTTGTCGCCGCCGCTGCTGATGCGCAGCACGCCTTCCTGCGTGCGAAGGCGGAAGCCGTCCTCGGCAAGTCCCGCGGTGTCCGAAGCTCCGATCAGGATGTCGCCCTTGCGGGGCGTCACGTCATGCAGCAGGGGCAGTGTCGCACCGGTCGATTCGCGGACGAAGCGCTGCAGCAGCTGCGCGGCCGTGAGATCGGCGGCAGTTTGCTGCGCCACGACGATCCGGGCCGCAGGTTTGCCGTTGCGGGTCAGCCGGGTCTGCGCCCGGACTCCGGACGAGACGAGCAGCAGCGAGACAACGAATATCCAGCGGAAGAGTCTCATCTATTTGCGGTTTTGAAGTTCGAAAGTCAGCCGTCCGCCCCGCAGCAGCTCGTCGTGGCCGATGCGGTATCGCTTCAGCGGTTTGCCGCCGAGCGTCATCGAGCGGATATAGACCGCGCCGGAATCGGGACGCTTCGTCTCGATGACAAGTTCCCCGGCCGGATAGTATTTCCTGTCTAGCGTAACGGTCACCCGATCGAAAACGGGCGAGGTGAGCGTGTAATACGGCTCGCCCGGGCAGTCCGGGTAGAGGCCCATCATCGAGAAGACCGCCCACGCCGACATGGTTCCGGTATCGTCGTTGCCGGGAATGCCGTCGGGCGCAGTGGTGAAATATTTGGCCAGCAGGCGGTTCACCTCGCGCTGCGTACGCCACTCCTCGCCCCGGAAATAGCTGAAAAGGTAGGGATAGGCGATGTCGGGTTCGTTCGCGGGATCGTAAAGCCCCTCGTCGAAGACCATTTGCAGCTTGTCGATGAATTTGCGCCGGCCGCCCATCAGCTTCGACAGTCCGTAGACGTCGTGCGGGACATAGAACGTATAGTTCCATGCCGAGCCTTCGTGGAAACCGGGAACCGGCTCGAAATTCTCGCCCTGCCGCGGATCGAACGGCGTCAGGAAACCGCCCTCCCCGGTGATCGGACGGAAAGTGCCCGATTCGGGGCTGTAGTAGTTCTTATAGCCGAGCGAACGGTTCCGGAACAGCGCCGCGTCCTCCCTGCGGCCGAGCGAATCGGCCAGCAGCGACAGGGCATGGTCGGCGATGTAGTATTCCAGCGCGTGCGACACGGAGTTGTCGCCCGAAAGGTCGCGGGCGTAGAAGCCCAGCGGCACGTAGCCCTTTTCGACATAGGGATCGATGTCGGGGCGCATCCTGTTCTGCGAGCCGGGCGTCGTGGCCGACTTGCGCATCGCCTCGTAAGCGGCGTCCATGTCGAAATCGCGCAGGCCCTTCATCCACGTATCGACGATCACCGGGATGGCCGGGTCGCCCTCCATGGTGAAGGTTTCGCGGCCGTAAAGCTCCCACTTCGGCAGCCAGCCCCACTCCTTGTACATGCCGATCATCGAACGCACCATTTCCAACTGGCGTTCGGGATAGACCAGCGTCATCAGCTGGTGCAGGTTGCGGTAGGTGTCCCAGAGCGAGAAAACCGTATAGCGGTTGCCCTCGGCGGTGCGGATTTCGGCGCTCTCCATCGCAGGGTATTCACCGTTGACGTCGCTCAGCACATTGGGATGGATCAGCGCATGATAGAGTCCCGTATAGAAAACCTTCTTCTGCGCGTCGGTGCCGCCCTCGACGCGGATGCGGCCCAGATCGTCGTTCCACGAGCGGCGCGCCGCGGCACGGATGTCGTCGAACGAACGCTCCTGCTGCTCGGCTTCGAGGTTCAGGCGCGCATTCTCGACCGACACGAACGAAACGCCCATGCGGACTTCGAGCTGCTCGCCCTCCGTCGTTTCGTAGCTGAACCACACGCCAACGTCGTCGCCCGCGAGTTCACGGTCGTAGTGCGTATAGAGTTTGTAATTGCCGGCATCCTTGTCCCACTCGGCTTCGACACCGTATTTGGGGGGCTGTTTCTTCCAGAATCCCGTGGCGGAGGGGCGTTTCGAGACGCGCATCACGAAATAGATCGGAAACACCGCCTGCGGGTTGTAGCAGAACGTGCCGAGCAGTTTCATGCCCTCGACCTCGGTGTCGCTCACGCGGCGCACCCAAGCTCCCGATTCGTTGGTAAGGCCCTCGCCCAGATTGAGCAGGATATGGCTCTCGCCCGCCGGGAAGGTGTAGCGTTCGGCCGAGCTGCGCGGCGTGGCCGTCACTTCGGCAAGGACGCCGTACTTCGAAAGCCGGTTCGAATAGTAGCCCGGAGAAGCGGTTTCACCGGTGTACTTGCTGCCGTAATTGCGGTAATCGACGTCGAGCGCGCCCGTGGTCGGCATCACCAGCAGCGATCCCAGTTCGGGGCATCCCACGCCGCTCAGCGTGACATGGGCGAAGCCCGTGAAGAACTTGTTGTGGAACTCATAGGGCGCGGACCACCAGCGGGCGTCCTTGTCGTAGACGTTCTCGTCGGAACCCATCACGTTGAAGGGAACCACGGACATCATGCCGTTGGGACACACCGCGCCGGGGTTGGTCGTGCCGAAGTTGGTCGTGCCGACGAAAGGATCGACCCAGTCGGCAGGTTCCTGCGCACGCAGCGGTGCGCAGAAAACGGCTGCGGCGAGCGCAGCTAAAAACAAGGCATAAGGTTTCATGGCTCAAACGGGATACGGCTGGTCAGGATTTTCAGGCTGCCTTCGGGTTCGATACGCAGCGAGCGCGTAGCTGCAGGGACGAGGAGCGTCTCACCCTGACGGAGAGAGGTTTCATTACCCTCGTCATCGAAGATCACGCCCTTGCCCCCGATGCCCATGACGATCAGAAAAGAGTCTACGCCGAAGAGGTTTATGCTGTGGGGCATTCCCAGGTCGTAGAGTGACGTTACGAAATAAGGGCACGAAACGAGCATTACCTCACGATCCCGGCCTTTGGGATAATGAGCGCGGTAGTCCGGCAAGAAGGTGTAGTCAATGGCATCCTTCGCCAACTCGGTATGCAGTTCACGGGGCCGGCCGTCGGAGTCCGTACGTCCGTAATCGTAAATGCGATAGGTGACGTCCGAGGTCTGCTGGATTTCCGCGATGAACGTTCCCGCACAGATGGCATGCACACGACCTGCCGGCAGGAAAAAGAGATCCCCGGCGCTGACCTTATAGTCGCGGAGCACCTCCGTCAGCGTATGGTCTGCGACATGCCGCTCGTACTCCTCGGGAGATACCTGCTGCGAGAATCCCGAGCGGAGGTGCGCCCCCTTGTCGGCATCCACGACATACCACATCTCCGTCTTGCCGTTCTTGCCGTGCCGCAACCGGGAGAGCGTGTCGTTCGGATGCACTTGGATCGAGAGATCCTGACGTGCATCGATGAACTTCACCAACAGGGGGAATTCAGTTCCGAAACGCCGGTAGACGGAGTGGCCGACAAGCGTCTCTTTCAGCTCCGCAATAAGCTCCGAGAGTTTATAACCGTCATAATCGCCGCTGCAGACAACCGATTCCGCCCCCTGCACACCCGACAATTCCCAACTTTCGCCGATATGGCGCAGATCGGTGGCGATGCCTTTATAGGAAGCTATTTTGTCTCCGCCCCAGAGTAGCGGTTTGAGGATAGGTCTGAATTTCAAAGGTCTCATAGGATGCTGTTCCGTTTCGTGAAGTCGATGATTTCGGGG
>NZ_DCKA01000010.1:0-133175 GCF_002320215.1 Alistipes sp. UBA1686 | reverse complement strand
CTGGGAGCCCAGCCTGCAGTTCGAGGAAGGAATCGAAAAAACTGTCCGCTGGTACCTCCAAAACCAAAAATGGATGGATGACATAACTTCTGGCGAATACCAAGAGTACTACCAGAGCATGTATAAGGACAGGTAAAAGTGTCATATAACGGATGTAGCGTTCGGCCCGAAATGCAGGAAATAAGCTCTAACAACAAACGAATAGCCAAGAATACTGTTTCCTTGTATATTCGTATGCTTATTACGATGCTCGTCGGGTTGTATACGTCGAGGGTCGTATTGCAGACATTAGGTGTAGAGGATTTCGGAATTTACAATGTTGTCGGAGGGATTGTGACCATGTGTGTTTTTATCAGCAACACATTGTCATCGGCTTCACAGCGTTTTTTCGCATTTGAAATAGGGCGGAACGATAACGTGCAATTAAGAAAAGTATTTTCAACGACCCTATTCATATATGTCGCCTTTGTGTTGGTGATCCTGGTTTTAGCGGAAACGGTCGGATTGTGGTTTGTTGAAAATAAATTAAATATTCCGCCGGCCAGGGAGACTGCGGCACGTTTTGTATATCATTTCTCTGTATTGTCTTTCCTTGCCTCGATCATCCGTGTACCTTACAATGCGTTGATAATTGCTCGGGAAAGGATGGGTTTTTACGCTTGGATCAGCATCGCGGAGGCAGCTTTGAAGTTATTGATCGTTTACCTGTTGGTCTGCTTCAGTTTCGACAAATTGAAATTGTATGCGTTTTTAATGTTTTTCGTAGTATTCCTAATAACCTTGATTTATGTTGTCTATTGCAGGATTAAATTCTATGAATGCCGCATGATTGCAGCCAAGGATAAATGCTTATACATTTCGCTTTTTCAATTTGCCGGCTGGAACCTGTTCGGAAGTTTGGCCAATGTGGGTTTGGATCAAGGGCTTAATATTTTATTGAATATATTTTTCGGGCCGGTCGTGAATGCCGCCCGCGGTATAGCTTTTCAGGTGAAATCCTTGGTAACTTCGTTTGCCGGTAACGTGCAGATAGCCGCGACACCACAGATAATCAAATATTATGCTGCCGGCGACCTTGAGAAAATGAAAATCCTGCTGTTCAAGAGTTCCCGCATATCGTATTATTTGTTGTTTTTGGTCGCTTTGCCGATACTTTTGGAGATGAAGTATCTACTTGCATTGTGGTTGACCGAGGTGCCGGAATACACGGTTTTGTTTGCGAGGCTAATCGTCATCAATATCCTTGTCGACTGTATGTCCGGGACGATCATTCCCGCAGTTCAGGCTACGGGTAAAATCAAGGTATACCAGATTGCTGTCGGGACGACATTATTGTTGGCGGTTCCCTTGTCCTATTTATTCCTTAAACTTGGGTTTCCGCCGGAGATAACGATGATCATTGCAATATTTTTAAGTGGAATATGCCTGTTTATAAGGTTGATTATCATAAGAAATTTATTCGATATCAAAATAGCCGAATATACGAAAGGAGTAATTTTTTATAATATAGCGATTTCAGGTGTTTCATGTATACTTCCTTTGGTGCTGTGTTATTTTGGCCCACAGACATTTGCCAATTTAATTCTTGTCTCGGTCATTTCTTTGATTTCAACAGTTTCAACCATATACTTTATCGGATTGAAACGCGAAGAACGCCGCATGCTGACAAAAATAATAACAGAAAAAATTAAAATATCAGCAATATGGAACTAAAGAAAATACCTCTTGTTGTTAAGTTGTATAATTACTATAAAACCATAAGGTATAATCAGAATCTGGTGATAAAGGAAGTTTTCAATTATAATAAATCCAGATTCTATAAATATTCAGGGGCGTTTAGGGATTCTAAAGGCAAGGATTTGGCTTATCTTACCTGGTTTTATCATCAGATCGACAAAGGATTGGCTATGCACGATATGCGGTTAGGATTCGGACAGGAAAAGATCGTATCGTTGAATGAAACGATCGATTCGTATATCTGTAAGTATGGTGATAAAGACACGCAATTATTGGATGCGATTGCAGTATTGTTTTTGTATGACGATGTGCATAAAAAAGCGGGTTTCCAATTGCCTGCGCATATTCAAAAAATTATCGACGATAAAAAGGGAAAATATCCGTCTATTCCAGTTTTGGAACAGGATTTTTCAACTCCAGCCGGATATTATGCCTGCATAAATTCAAATTTCAAAGATTTTTCCGCGTCAAGGCATTCCATAAGGGATTTTGCCGGAGAAATCCCAGTCGCCCGAATCGTAGATGCTATTGATATCGCCAAAAATGCCCCTTCCGCATGTAATCGACAACCTTCGCGTGTTCATGTGGTTGTTGATAAAAATCTTATCGCTCAGTGTCTGTCGTTGCAAAACGGAAATCGGGGCTTCGGAAATTTGGTAAACAAGCTGCTGGTTGTAACGGGGGATCTCTCTTCTGTTTTGGGTGCTCAGGAGTTTTTCGATCTCAATACCAATGTCGGGATATTTATTATGAACTTGAGCTATGCGTTACATTATAATAAGGTTGCTCATTGTATTTTAAATTGGTATGTATTGCCCAAAGAAGATAAAAAACTGAGGAAACTTCTACAAATTCCTGATGAGGAATCCGTGGTCTGCTTTATTGCTTGCGGCGACCTGCCAGAAAGGTTTAAAATCGTGTCATCCCCACGGATAACAGCCAAAGATATCTACACCATTCACTGAAGCCCGATAATCTGATATGAAGATTGCTGTCATTTCGTCCTATGCATATATCGTTTCCAATGTCAATTACGGGGCATTATTGCAATACTATGCGCTTCAGGAATATTTGAAGGAGCGGGGGCACCATCCTTATTGGATCCGCTATGTTATCCGTTTGTCTTTAAAACAGAGACTGAAGAAAATAGTCAAGTCTGTCGTTTTCTGCCGAGCGGAATACAAGAAAAAAATACAGTTGCGGTCTTTTCTGGATTTCGCCGACCGTTATTTGGCATTAAGCGACAAAATATATGTTGGGGAAGCCGCGATAAATAGCGATCCCCCTGCCGCGGATTACTACATCACGGGCAGCGATCAGGTTTGGGCCGGTACGCTTTCCGCCAATTTTCTGACATTTGTCGGAGACGATACGAGGAAAATTGCTTACGCTGTAAGTTTCGGGAGGGATGAACTTCAGGCGGAGCATGCCAATACCATAAGGCCGTGGATCGGTAAATTCGACAAAATATCGGTTCGTGAAAAATCGGGTATCGACATTTGTTATAACCTGTGCCGGAAAAGCGCTGTACATGTTCCTGATCCGACCCTGCTTATCGACAAGGAAAAGTATCCTGCCGCAGATTTCGGGCTGGCAGATTATATTTTCTGTTATTTCATAAATCTGAATATCGGAAATTCAGTCCGGCTGGATGACCTTATCAGCTATGCGCAGTCTGTAAATAAAGAATTTTTCATCTCGGCAGCCACAGGTAGTGAAAAGCATATTCCATCGGATTATTTGGTATATCCCTCGCCTGAGGAGTGGTTGGGGTATTATAAACATGCCGGGGCGATTGTGACAAACACATTCCACGGCACTTTGTTTTCGATAATCTTCGAACGTCCGTTCCTGTGCATATTGCAGAATGGCGATTCGTCGAGGCAAAATTGCCGTATTTTATCCTTGCTCTCTTCATTAGGTCTTCAGGACAGAATCCTCGATCCGTCCGACAGTATTGCTGCAAAGATGCATACATCGATAGATTGGGCTGAGGTAAAACGAAAAATCGCAGATCTACGTTTGAATACGGATGCCTTTTTAGGTTCTTTCGACTTATAATGCTTTTCCATTCATGCTACAATTACCGGATTTATGACCCAGAACAACCTTTTTATTTATTCACTATACGGATTGAGGAGTATTTGCCGTAAGTTGGGAATCGTGAAAGTTGCGGACAATTCTCAATTTTATGGATATGTCGAACTGTTCGACCAGCAGGCAAATGATTTTATATATAAAACATTAATAGAAGGGAAGCCCTGTATGATCTCGAAGTTCGGGACAACCGAACTTAATGCGGTGGTAACCGACCTTGTTACATCCCGGCCGCTTTCATGGGCTGTGTTAAAAAAGTTTTTCCAAGGGGAATTGTCATTGTCCCGGATGCAATCCATCCTTCAATTGCAGAAATTATCGGGTTTTTTCCCTGTTTTGTCGGATTACGGCCGGAAGTTCTGTGAACGGGTCGTGGATGATATTCCAGAGATTGATATTCTTGGGTCTTATATTGAAAATGAAAAATATGTATCCCAATATCTGCATTGCAAGCGTGTAAATCTGAATGGATATTATGCGCCTTTTCTCTGTAAAAATCCCTGGACGAAATACTTAGAAGGGAAAAAAGTTTTGGTTGTCCATCCTTTTGTAGATTCGATTAAATCCCAGTATGAGAATAACCGCCAGCGCTTGTTCGATGATCCGGACGTACTTCCGGAATTCAAGGAGTTGATTCTTGTAAAAGCCGTGCAGTCCATTGTAGGTACAAAGACGATTTATAAGGATTGGTTTGAAGCCCTGAAACATATGGAAGATGAAATTTCGCGGCTCGACTTCGATGTCGCACTGATCGGTTGCGGAGCTTACGGGATGCCGCTTGCCGCCCACGTGAAGCGGATGGGCAAACAGGCCGTTCATTTGGCCGGGTGGACCCAAATGCTGTTCGGGGTATACGGTAACCGTTGGATACAGGATCAACCGGCCTGTAGAAAATTTATAAACGACTATTGGATCAGGCCGCTGGAATCGGAGAGGCCCAAAGGAGCCGAAAAGGTCGAAGGCGGATGTTATTGGTAAAAAATAAGCGGATGTATTCATGATCTACTTCGTTATTGGTTTTTATCTGCTATTTTTGGCTTTTAAGTACGACGTATACGGAAGCAAAAACGAATCGGCAAAAAAATTTCATTATTACTTTGCCCTTATCATACTTATCCTTTTGGCGGGACTCCGCTATAGGATCGGAGGTGATACGTGTCGGTACATGGATTTATATGGGGCTGATCTGGGTTACGAAGCAGAGTTGGGTGGCCGGTTCCAGCCATTGTGGCGATTGTTGACCAATGCATTGTATTCGATATCTCCGGATTTTACATTGTTTCAATTTGTCCACGCCATTTTTTTAAATACTGTCATTTTTTCTTTTTTTAGGAAATATTCTCCGTGGGTATTCGTCTGCATATTCCTTTATTTCATAAAGCCTTATCTGTATTTGAATACCGAAACTATCCGGCAATCGCTTGCCATCGCTATATTTCTATTGTCTGTACAGGCATGTATTAAGAGAAAATGGGGGCTGTATTATTTATACGTACTTATCGCATTCTTATTCCATTCCGGAGCGATATTATTAGCAATAGTTCCGTTCCTATTCGGTCGGAGAATCAATGCTAAAAATATTACATGGGTTTGTGTCTTTGTAATAGTTATGGGTTTGTTTAATTATTGGGCGCCAAGAACCGGAATACTTTTTATTGACAACCTTTTGCAGCAAGGTGTGAAATACAACGAGAATTGGAACGATTTTTCGATATTGGCCCGTATAAGGATCCTTACCGTACAATTATTAGTCCCGATAGCTATTTATATGTCGGGGCGCCGATGGTTGTTCAGGGAGAGCCCGTTATCTGGCTTTTTTCTCTTTATCCTGTTGGTGATGGCGGTCTCCGCATGTTTGCCGCAGTATTTCAGATTTTACGATTTCGTTGTTATATTTGCCATTACCGTCTGTTCTGAAATATTTTCGAGGCTCCGGGCTCTCAAGAGGGTGTATATCCCCGTGTGGATGACACTCATGGTACTGTATCAGATCGGGTTTTACCAATCGGCTGAATATATGGGATACCATTTTTATAACAGGTATTATCCGTACTATTCCGTATTGAACCCTCAGTTGTCGCCTGAGCGGGAGGCCATTATGTACAGCGAAAACAACAAATGGATGTATTATAATTATAACTAATAGCCCCGTCCTGTTTGAATAATGGGAGGATAGTGAATTCTTGAATGACATGGATGTATCCATTATCATAGTTAACTATAATACATTGGGACTGACGTCGGATTGCATCGATAGCATTGCCGATAAAACCTTGGGGCTCGAATATGAGATCATATTGGTGGATAATGCGTCGACGGATGGCAGTAAAGAGGTTTTTTCACAGGATGCGCGCATCAGATATATCTATAGCGATCAAAATTTGGGATTCGGCCGGGCGAATAATCTTGGCATCCGGGAGGCAAGAGGGCGTTATCTTTTTTTTCTGAATTCGGATACGATCCTGCTCAATAATGCCGTGAAATATTTTTTCGATTTCTGTGAAAAGAATCCGGAGCATAAAATCGGCGCGTTAGGAGCTATCCTCAAAGACAGGAACCTACGGAATATACATTCGTATGGGCGGTTTATAACGCCGCTGGGCGAGATCGTAGAAGTGCTGGGTAAGTATTTCCGGTTTCTGAAAAAACGCAACCATCTCTGTCCGGCATCGGTTCAACAGCCTAAACCAGTTGATTATATTACCGGTGCCGATCTGTTTGTTCCCCGGACGGTTTATGACGAATTGGGGGCGTTTGATCCTGCATTTTTCATGTATTGCGAGGAGGTTGACTGGCAATTCCGGATGTCGAAAGCCGGTTATGAGAGGCTTATTATAGACGGGCCTGAGATAATACATCTCGAAGGAGGAAGCGATCCTTCGAATACAAGGTCATGGTCTTTCAATCGCATTGAAAATATTTTCCGCAGTAAGTTATTATACATCAGGAAACACTATAATTATTCCCTTTTCTGGTCTTATAAATTATGCAATGCCGTGTTGTGGTTTCCGCTCCTGTTAATGCGAAAAGACGCTCCGGAAAAACGTAAAAAGTTATTGAAAGTTTTATTTTTTTAGTATTGATATGGATAAATATAAGAGAGCTGAATATAATTTTAAATTTAGTCGATATATAAAAATACTTTGTTTTAGATTTTGTGGCGTTTTCCCTATGTCACGTTTTCTTCGAGCCAAAATATATAGACGGTTGGGGGTTTCGATAGAGAAAGGCGTAGTTAGGATTGGTAAAATCTCTATAGACACTATTCATCCTGAAGATATTTTTATAGGTAAAGGAACTGCAATTACGGATGGATGTATTCTGCTTTCTCATTATTACGATGTCTGGAATTTGAAAGAGCATGCCTATTATCGGGGAGAAATCCATATCGGAAGGAATGTATATATCGGAAGCAATTCCGTGTTTACCAAACCGGTTACGGTCGGCGACGGAGCTGTCATTGGGGCCGGATCCGTTGTAAATAAGGATATTCCGCCCTATCAGGTTTGGGCTGGTGTCCCCGTCCGGTTTATCTGCAACAGGTATCGAGACGAATCAGAAATTCCTGTCGATACGGATGATTTCAAACCGAGGTAATCTGAGCGATAACTTGTATCTTTTTCTCCATTTTCCATCAATGTATCTTTTCCATATTTATGAAAATATACCTTGTCGATTATATCGGGATGCATTGCGGGATGCATTATTACAACGATGCATTTTGCCGGGTTCTGAGTGCAATTCCGGGACTGGATATTTCCGTTCTGTCGAATTATGCAGATAAAAACACTAATAAGCCTTTTTTCTTGCACCAATACAAGGGGTGTAAACTCCGTAAAATATGTTGTCTGCTGTGGAACTATTTGATGTTGTTGGGTTTTGTCTTGCGTAACAGAAAGTCCTGTTTCATTTATCTGACTTATGGGAACTCCATTGATCTGCCTTTTATGTATATCGTCTCCCTTGCCGGGAAAAGCATAATCGACATTCATGAAGCGATTGCGCAAAACGTAGATGACAATGCCGATTTGAAGCGACGTTTCAAAAAAATATACTCCGAGCGGATCAAGAGTGTCATCGTACATTCCCAGCGGACGAACGATTTGCTGGATGAGTACGGGTACGGAGGAGTCCGGCTGTTTGTACCGCATTTCAAATATTGTTTCTCGAAAAAATACGATATTCGCCGTGTCGGAGCAGATATCGTTTCCTCAGTTGCAGAAGATAAGGTAAATATCCTGTTTTTCGGGAATATCACCTATGACAAAGGTGTTGACATTCTAATATCAGCGGTCAATATGCTGGAGCCGAAGCTTCGCAGCAAGGCGAACATCATTATTGCTGGAAAGGATTTCGACGGGACTGTATACCGGGTGCACCCTTTGGACAAAGCTGCATTTAAGATTATACTCAGGCATATCGGGGACGACGAACTGGTATATCTTTACAAACATACCGATTATGTGGCGTTGCCGTATCGTAAAACATCGCAGAGCGGAATCCTTGAAATGGCATTTTATTTCCGTAAACCGATCCTTGCGAGCGACGTCCCTTATTTCAATAAAATGCTGACTGAATTCCCGAGTTTCGGCATCCTGTCTGACAAGGATGTCCCGGCATATGCCGCGACACTTGCTTCGGTTATAGGGCAGCATTCCTCTGCGGCTTTTTTTCTGGACGAAGATTATTTTCGGTATACTAACCGGATTGAAATAAAGGTGTTTAAGCAGCAATTCGATGCGTGGATAAAACGGTAATATGAAAAAGGTCGCGATTATCGGAACTGTCGGTGTGCCGGCGAAATACGGAGGTTTTGAAACCCTTGTGGAAAACCTGATTGGGGAGTGTTGTTCTGAAGATGTGGATTATACTGTTTTTTGCAGTGGCAAAGTTTATCCGACCAGATTGAAAACGTATAAAAATGCCCGGCTCAAATACGTGCCGTTGTATGCAAATGGTATACAAAGCATTCTGTATGATATTTGGTCGTTGATTCGCACCATTGGCTGGGGGTATGACGTTGTGCTTATCTTAGGCGTTTCCGGGTGTATGTTCTTGCCATTGTACCGGTTGTTTTTCCGTAAAAAGATTGTCGTCAATATTGATGGCCTGGAACATAAGCGGGACAAATGGGGTAAGTGGGCGCGCAGGTTTCTCCTCTTGTCCGAACGGATCGCGGTCAAGTATGCCGATGACGTAGTTGCGGACAACAAAGTAATCCAGGATTATGTCACAGAAACTTACCATAAACCGTCGATTCTGATCGCCTATGGCGGGGATCATGCCGTGGTTCCAGTCAACCCTCTCCGACAACACGAAATCCTCGAACGCTTCGGGGTTGAGGCGAAAGCATATGCCTGCACGATTTGCCGTATCGAACCGGAAAATAATTGTCATCTGATTCTGGAGGCATTTTCAAAAACCGATATCCCGCTTGTGTTTATCGGCAATTGGAACGTAGGTGTGTATGGCCGGGAGCTGAAAACCGAATACGGAAAATTCAGTAATATTCATATTGTCGATCCGGTCTATGACAAGGAACAACTCTTTGTGCTGCGGAAACAATGCTTGTTTTATATTCACGGACATAGTGCTGGCGGAACTAATCCGTCGCTTGTGGAGGCTATGTTTTGCGATGCTCCGATTCTGGCGTTCGATGTGGGATATAACCGGGAGACGACTGGTCACAAAGCTCGTTACTGGAGCACTCCGGAAGAATTAGTGGCTTTTGCCGCCGGGTGTTCGCACGATTGTGCTTCCGACAACCTAAAATGGTTGGCTAATAAATATTATACATGGCAAAGAGTTGTCGGCCAATATGAGGCGCTTTACTGAAATCCCGTTGCCGGGAGGAATCCATGATATGTTATGACGATGAAATCTTCCGACCGGATATTGCTGCAACTGCTTTCTGCCGCGATAAATGCACAGAATCCGACCCTCGATAGGGCATTGTCCGATTCGGAGTGGAACCTGGTATATGGACAGGCGGCAAAGCAGGGCGTTCTGGCTGTGATGTGGGAAAGTGTCCGGCGGTTGCCGCAGGATTTGCAGCCGTCGCGGAGTTTGAAACTGCAATGGGCGTATGGGGCGGAGCAGATTGTTTCTAGGTCAAAGAGGCAGATGCAGGAAGCAGCCCGTTTCGCGACTCTCTGCGCCGATGCCGGATGCCGGTTGATCCTGCTTAAAGGAATCGGATTGTCCCGCTATTACCCCGTCCCGTTACAGCGCGAATGCGGTGATATAGATATTCTTTTGCCGGAAGGATTCGAGATCGGGAACGAGATCGCGAAGTCGCATGGGATGACGATTTCCGGCCTGGATTACAAACATAACCATATCTATTCGAATGGTATCATGTTCGAAAATCATCGTTATCTGACCTCGTTCAAGGGAAAGAACGATATCAGACGCTTGGAGAAAATACTGCAGAATGCTATAAAAGAGGGGAATTTTGCACCGTTCGGCGATGCCGGGTTTTATGCGTTGTCTCCTACGGCCAACGCTCTGTATATTACCTACCATAGCTTCTTTCATTTCTTGATCGAGGGGATAACTCTGCGCCATTTGCTCGATTGGGCTTTGTTTGTCAAGGCTGAACAGGACACGATAGACTGGATCCGTTTTTATAGTATTTGCGACGATCTGGGTTTCTCGCGGTTTGCGAATACGTTGAATGCCATTGCCGCCGATGTCTGGGGAATTTTTTTGGCAAATCCGGGTATGTCGTTTGACCGCTGTTTATTGGACAGGGTGTTGGACGATGTGTTGGCCCAAAGGAGGCACGTCAGCGGATTGCCCCTCTATAAAAGGCGGCCGTTATTGATCTGTAATATGTTGTCGTCGCGGTGGAAATACAAGCAACTATACGGACGCAGTTTTTTCGGGGAGATGGCACGATCGGTATTTGGTGTTTTATTCGATCGTTCCCCTGAATCGGAGTAAGTTGCCGTTGACCCATATTCATCGGATAATCGGAATATGAAGTATTTGCTCATCTGGGCGGTATTCCTCGTCCTGTTCTATATTTTCCTGCGGTGGGTTATCCGCCAGACGCCGGTCACGGAGGACGACGGCCGGGAAGTGCGGCGTATCTCTCGCCTTTTGGATCGCCTTAATGAAAAGTGGAGCCCGAATCGAAAATAATCAAGGGGCTGTCTAAAACTTGTTAGACAGCCCCTTTCGATTGTCAGGCCCGACACCCGTATGCGTGTTTTGCGGCGGCCATGTTTGCGATAATGCTTGCCTCGTTTCGGTCGTGACGGTCGCGCGAGCAGGCTTTTCTGCGACAATGCGATGATTGGGGTCTTCTCTCTTGTGCCGCATTCCCGGCGTCAGGCATATCGTCTAGTTTTAAGGAAAGAGCTGGAGATACTTTTTATGGTGCAATTTATTATCTTTGCGTGTCATTTCTGATAGATAAAACAGTTGGATTTTTAGATAATACGCCCTTAATGCTATAATAAGTTATGTCAATGACAATTTCCCCCCCCCATGAAATAAAGAGATCATACCCTTTTGTCGATTTGACAAAATACATTGCTGCAGTAATGGTTATTATGATTCATACGAATCCTCTGGGAGCTGCACAAGATTCATGGCTTTATACTTTCACATATACAATATTGAGGAATGCTCTTCCTTTCTTTTTTGTGTCGAGTTCTTATTTCTTTTTCAAGAAACGGAATTGGAGTAAATACATAAAAAGATTATTCATATTGTATTTCTCTTGGTTTGTTTTGCTTTTCGTGTATGTGATTTATATAAAATTTTATAGTGCGCCAGGGCCTTGGGAGATGAAGTTATTATCTTTTTGTAAAGATTTGATATGGAATGGGGCGCTTCCTGGTGCATGGTATGTGTTTGCGAGTCTCCATTCCGTTGTGTTGTTATATTTTTTGTCTTTGAAATTGAAATTCAATAACACGGCCCTGATCGTTGTCGGGGTGTGTTTGTATTGTGTCAGTTTATTGAATTCTACATATTATGGTTTTGCGGCAGACAATGAATGCCTTATGGTTATGAACCAAGTTTTAAGCATTGTTATGCCATCACCTGCCCATTCGTTCTTTTCTGCCTTTATTTTCTTTGTTATCGGTAAAATCATTGCTGAAAATCAGCATCGAGCGAAACTTCGTTATTATGTTATTGGTTTGATCGGTTTCGGAATATTGGAGTTTGTGGAAACGGGACTTTTATATCATTTTAATTCGATAAAAGAAAATGATTATTATTTTATGCTCATTCCGTTTGCATATTGCTTTTTCCAACTTTGTTTAATTGCCAAAGTCAATATAGATTCCAAACGTACATCTTATATGAGAAAATGTTCTATAATATGTTACTTTTCTCAGTTCCCGATTATTTTTATGTGCGGCGTTCTTACCAAATACCTGCCGTTTGGGATTGATTTTGCCAATTTTGTAATTACTATCGTCGCGGCTAATATTCTGAGCTATATGATTATAAGATATTCAGATTGTTATGCTGTTTTGAAAAACTTGTATTGACCGGGAATATATTGTTTGTGAGGTAAATGTTAGTTTCTGCGCCTGTACTTTTGAAATGTTTTTGATGAGGGCTTTTCATTGAAGAAATAACCCTTCTGCCGCCGTTTCTCCTCCTGCGTTCGGGCGACGTAGACTTTTTCATGTGTATAGGGGTTCTCCCCGGTGTAGAACATCACCGACGAAAGGGTCATCGGCGTCGGGGTGAGATCCTGTACCTGTTCGAGATTGAAATGGAGCTTGCCGAGCACTTTTGCCGACAGCGAGCGCATGTCGCGTTCGGTGCAGCCCGGGTGTGACGAGATAAAGTAAGGGATCAGCTGGTAGGGCAGTCCCTCGCGGCGGCAGATATGCTGGAAATCGGCGTTCAATTGCTCGAAAAGTGCGAACGGAGGCTTGCGCATCAGTTTCAGCACGGCGTCTTCGGTGTGTTCGGGGGCGACCTTCAGACGTCCCGAGGTGTGGTGTTTCATGACCGTGGCGAGGTAAGGGCTGTCGTCGAACAGGTCGTAACGGATGCCGCTGCCGACAAAGGCCTTTTTGATGCCCTTCACGGCTCGGATCTTTTCGTACAAAGCCAACAGCGGCCGGTGGTCGTTGTCCAGGTTTGGGCACATCTTCGGGTGCAGGCACGACGGACGGCGGCACCTGCGGCACAATTCCTTGTCGCGCCCGCCCATGCGGTACATGTTGGCCGACGGCGCACCGACGTCCGAGAGGTAACCCCTGAAGCCGGGCATCGAGGCGATTCGCCGCACCTCGTCGAGGATCGAGCGCTCGCTGCGCGAGTTGATGAATTTGCCCTGGTGAGCCGATATGGTGCAGAACGAACAGCCGCCGAAGCATCCCCGGTGGATGTTGACCGAGTGCTTGATCATCTCCCACGCCGGGATATCCCCTTTGCCGTTATAACGCGGGTGCGGGGCCCGTTCGTAAGGCAGGTCGAACGAGTGGTCGAGCTCTTCGGTCGTGAGCGTCGTATTGGGCGGCGTGACGACCACGTAGCGGTCGCCGACGGCCTCGACCAGCGTCGCTGTCGGTTCCATCAGGTTGCTCTGGGTCTCGATGACCGTGAAATTCTCCCCGAAAGCCCGTTTGTCGCGCGCGCACTCCTCGTAGGAGTGCAGCCGGATCGTCTCCGCCGGATCGAGCCGCTCCACATAATCTTTGCCGGCCATGAACGCCACTTGCCGCAGTTTGCGCAGCAACTTGGCATTGTATCCGTTGCGCAGTGCCCGGGCGACCTGCTGTACGACCCGTTCGCCCATGCCGTAGATCAATAGATCGGCGCCGCTTTCGGCCAGCACCGAAGGTTTGAGCGAGTCGCTCCAGTAGTCATAGTGCGTCAGCCGCCGCAGCGAGGCTTCGATTCCCCCGACCACTACCGGGACGTGCGGGAACAGCCGCTTGAGTATCTGCGTATAGGTCGTCACGGCATAGTCGGGGCGGAACCCCGCTTTGCCGCCGGGCGTGTAGGCGTCGTTGCTCCTGAGGCGGATGTTGGCCGTATAGTGGTTGACCATCGAATCCATCGACCCGGCCGTGATGCCGAAGAAGAGCTTCGGCGTGCCCAACTTGGTGAAGTCGCGCAGGTCGTCCCGCCAGTTGGGTTGCGGCACGATGGCCACGCGGTAGCCTTCGGCTTCGAGCAGGCGGCCGATCACTGCCGCGCCGAATGCCGGATGGTCGATGTAGGCGTCGCCCGAAAAGAGGATGACGTCCAACTGCTCCCACCCGCGTGCGCGGACTTCCTTTATCGTGGTCGGTAAAAACAAGGTGCGGTGAGTTTTTTTATTTTGTCCCGGAGTAATTCCGGTCTGTATCCATGTGTTTGCAGGGGGCGGACTGGCGTTTTATGCCTGCTTTTCGGGGCGTTTGCCGTTTTGGGAAGCCGCAGGTGCGGCCCTCCGTATTGCCGTAAGTCAGTCCGCTGCCGTGCCGTTTATCCGTTATCCGTCTCTTTCGATGCCGCTGCGTAGGTTTCCCATTTTTCGAGCAGCGCACGGAAATCGGAGGGCAGTTCGCTCTCGAAATACACCGTTTCGCGGGTCATCGGGTGTACGAACCCGAGTGACCGCGCGTGCAGTGCATGGCGGGGCAGTATGGCGAAGCAGTTTTCGACGAATTGCCTGTATTTCGAGAAGGTCGTGCCTTTCAGGATGCGGTCGCCGCCATAGCGTTCGTCGTTGAAGAGCGGATGCCCCTGCCATGACATGTGGACGCGTATCTGGTGCGTGCGGCCCGTTTCGAGCCGGCATTCGACCAGCGTCACATAGCCGTAACGCTTCAGCACCCGCCAGTGGGTCACGGCGTGCTTGCCGTCCGATCCGTCTTCGAATACGAACATCTTCTGCCGGTCGCGGGGGCTGCGGCCGATGTTGCCCGTGATCGTCCCCTCGTCCTGGTCGAAATTGCCCCACACGAGTGCCACGTAACGGCGCTGGATCGTATGGTCGAAGAACTGCTTGGCCAGCCGTGCGTGCGCCTGTTCGTTCTTGGCCACCACGAGCAGCCCCGACGTGTTCTTGTCGATGCGGTGCACCAGCCCGGCGCGCATGTCGCCCTCCTGGAACAGGGGCAGGTTGCGCAGGTGGTACGTGAGTGCGTTTACGAGCGTACCGCTGTAATTTCCGTGCCCGGGATGCACCACCAGCCCGGCGGGCTTGTTGACGATCAGCAGGTCGTCGTCCTCGTAGGGAATTTCGAGCGGGATATCTTCGGGGATGATCTCCACTTCGCGCCGCGGGTAGGGCATCACGATCTGGATACGGTCGAGCGGCTTGACCTTGTAGCTCGATTTCGCGGGCTTGCCGTTCACGAGGATGTTGCCGCAGTCGGCAGCCGCCTGGATACGGTTGCGCGAGCATTTCTCCATGCGTACGGTCAGGAACTTGTCCAGCCGCAGCGGGGTTTGCCCCTTGTCGGCTACGACCGCAAAGTGCTCATACAGCCCGGCTCCCTCGCCGTCCTCTTCCGTGGCTTCCGATCCCTGGTCGAGTTCGGGATCCTCCTCTATGTAGCGTTCGTCGGCCATCAGTCGAAAAATCCTTCGTCGTTTCCGGCTGCTGCAGGCTCGTCTGCCGGCTGTTCCTCTGCGGTGCCTGCCGCCGCCCGTTCGAACTCCGCCTGAGCCAGCGAATCCGCATGTTCGCGTTCGGATTGCAGACGCTCCTCGGCCGCCTCCTTCGCCTGTTTTTCGGCTATGGCGCGATGTTGGGCGAGTTTCTTCTCGTCGAGCGTCAGCCTGAGGTCGACGCGCGAGCCCAGACCGGCGCTCCGCTCGGCCGTGGGATGCTGGATATAGACACGGGCATCCTTCTGGTTCAGGAGGTTGATCCCTTCGTCGAAATCCACCTTGCCGACGTTGAGCCCCAGTTCCCACAGGCGGCCCTTGGCCTCCTTGAGCGGGAACCCGACCAGGCGCGGTACGACCGTCGTGCCGTAGCCGCCTTCGACGCCCACATAGAGCGTCACGCCCGAGCCCAGCTCGGCCTCGATCTTGCTCGTCGCCGCTACGGGGCGGCCGTCGCAGTATTCGTCCAGTACGTAGTTGGTCGCCATGTCGGCGCGGTAGACCAGCTCGTCGATCTCCAGCCCCGCGATCTCCAGCATGTTCTTGGCCTGCCGCAGCGAACGCCCCGCCACATAGGGCACGGGCACCATCTTCTGGCGGAAGGAGTTGATCGTGATGTAGACCGTACGGCCGGGCTTGACCTCCACGCCCCCTTCGGGCAGCTGGTCGAGGACGATGCCCCCTTCGTAAGCCGGCACGAACAGCGAGTCGTTGATGTGCAGCTTGAGGTCGTACTTGCGGGCCATGCGCTGTGCCTGGTCGAGCTTCACGCCCGAAAAGTCGGGCACCGTGCGGCGGGCGCCGTGGCGCGTGCCGACCTGCATGACGATATGGGCCGCGACGGCCATCGCCAGGATGATCGCCCCGATCAGTACGAGGTTGTATGCCAGTCGGTTTTGCCGGAGCCGTTTCCAGTAATATGCCAGTTTCTCCATTGCGGGGTAGGGTTATATTTCGTTATAGAAGGTGTCGCGTTCCACGGCGCGGTAGCCGGCCGCCCGGACGATGCGGTGCATGTCGCCGATGCTCATCGAAGGCTTCCGGTCTTCGGCCCCGGCCATCGAGTAGATCCTCGTCGTGTCGTCGATCGTGCCGTCGATGTCGTCGGCGCCGAACGCCAATGCCAGTTCGGTCGTTGCCTTGCCGTACATCACCCAGTAAGCCTTGATGTGGGGTATGTTGTCCAGGTAGATCCGGCTCATGGCCAGCATCCGCAGGTCTTCGATCACCGACACTTCGCCGATTTCGGACATCGGGTTGCCGAAATTGCGGTATTTGAGCGGGATGAAGGCGTTGAACCCGCCTGTGAGGTCTTGCAGTTCCCTGAGGCGCCGCAGGTGGTTGATGCGGTGGCGGAGTTCCTCGACATGCCCGTAGAGGATCGTGGCGTTGGTCGGGATGCCGAGCCGGTGTGCCGCCTCGTGTACTCCGAGCCATTCGGCCGTCGAGCCCTTCTCGGGGCATATCCGCTGCCGGATCCGCTCGTCGAATATCTCCGCCCCTCCGCCCGGTATGGCGTCCATCCCGGCCTGCTTGAGCTGCCGCAACCCTTCCTCCGTCGTCAGTCCCGCCTTGCGGATCATGTATGACAGTTCGATCGCCGTAAATGCCTTGACGGCCGCCCCGGGCAATATGGCTTTCACGCGGCGGATCATGTCGGTGTAGTAATCCAGCCCGTGGTCGGGGTGTACCCCGCCTACGATATGCACTTCGGTGATGCCTTTCCCCTGCCGTTCGCGGGCGATTTGTTCGATTTCGTCCATCGTATAGTCCCACGCTTCGGGGTCGCCCGCCGGACGCCGGTAGGAGCAGAACCGGCAGTTGAAGACGCAGCGGTTCGTCGGCTCGATGTGGAAATTGCGGTTGTAATAAACCTTGTCGCCGCTTACGCGCTGTTTGGCTGCGGTTGCCAGTTCGCCCAGCAGCCACAGCGGGGCCTCGCGCCAGAGCCGTGCGGCTTCGGCGTCGTCGATGCGCTCTGCGCGGCGCACTTTGGCGGCTATGTCGTCGATGTGTCGCATGTTATTTCGGGGCTTTCCGGTAGAGGTAGATGGCGATGAACAGGTAGATGATATTGGGTAGCCATACGGCCAGCCCGGGCGGCAGGGTGCCGCTCTTGGCGAACTCCTCGAAGAAGCGGTTGAAGAGGATGTACGAGAAACAGAGCCCCGTGCCGATGCCGATATGGAGTCCCGTTCCGCCCCGCACCTTGCGCGAGGAGAGCGAGACGCCGATCAGCGTCAGGATGAAGGTCGAGAGCGGATAGGCGAAGCGGGCGTGCTTCTCTACCTCGATGATGTTGATCGAATCTGAACCCTTGGCGCGCTGCTGGTCGAGGAACTCGTTCAGTTCCGTAATGTTCATGGTCTGTATCAGGTCGTTGATCTCGCCCAGCTCGGCCACTTCGAGGTTGATGAGCGTGTCGAGGTTGCGGAACTGCTCGAATTTCTCGATGCCCAGCGAGTCGAATTCGCGCTTGGTGTAGCGCGGTGCCGTCCAGCGTTTGGTCTCGGGGTTGAATTTCACGTCGGCCGCTTCGAGCGAGCGGGTCATCGTGCCGCTGTAATACTCCTCCAGCGCGAGGAACGACGCCTGCTGCGAACCGTCGTTGTAACCGCGGATGTAGGCGAACGTCCCCGGCTCGATCTGCCGGTAGATGTGGCGGTTGAACTTGGCGTTCTGCTTGCGTTTTATGTACTGCGACTCGAAATTGACGATGTGCCGCTGCGAAATGGGTATCAGCCAGAGGTTCAGCGTCAGCGAAAGGCTGCCGATGATCAGCGCCCCGAGGAAATAGGGCCACATCAGGCGGCGGAACGACATGCCGCCCGAGAGCATGGCGACGATCTCGGTCTGGTAGGCCATCTTCGAGGTGAAGAAGATGCAGGCGATGAAGGTGAACAGTCCGCTGAACTGGTTGATGAAGAACGGGATGAAATTCAGGTAGTAGTCGAAGATCACCTCGTTGAGCGGGGCGTGCAGTTCCGTGAAGTCGTCGATCTTCTCCACGTAGTCGAACAGTACGACCACGACGATAATCATCGCGATGGCGAAGAAGTAGGTCGCGAGGAATTTCCCCAGTATGTAGCGGTCTAAGATCTTAAACCCCGGAAAACGCAGCTTCATCTTTTCGGTTGTCAATATTTTTCGAATGCGATCCATTCGGTTTGATCCGGATCGTCGATCGCAGGCCGTGCGAACCTGTACAACTCTCCGCAGCCGTGGATAACGGCCGTATTGCCTTCGAACCGGATAAACGACCAGTAGATGCCGTCCTCGTCGAAGACACACTGGTCGGGACTGAATTTCGTGTTGTCAATTTTCAGCGGTTCGGCGCTCTCGGCGCGGTTGTCGGGGGCCATGTAGGCGGTGTGCTCCCGCGAGTTGTCCATCATACGGACGTTCTGTGCGAAAAGTCCGCCGTGGTCGTTAAACCGCAGGCGGGCGGCTCGGCAATAGACGAATCCCGGCTCGATATTGAACGTATAACTGTGCCGGTTGGTTCCCGCTTGGAAGCTGACGGTTCCGTTTTCGCAGTGGCATCTCGTGCCCAAGCACCATTGCTGGATGCAGGAGCCGATCTCCAACGGCGAGGCTTTCAGCATCTCGTAGGGTGCGACGACCTCAAAGTTTTCCACTTTTTCGAGCATTCGTTCCCGACCGTCTACCACGATACGCAGCCGTCCGTCGGGCTGCACGGTTCCCAAATCGGCGGATTGTCGTGCTTCTCCGGGTGTCCAGATATACTGCATGAGCACCGTGTCGGGCGTGAATACGGTTTTACCCAATAACACGGTGTCCGTGGCGTCCGTGAGTTGCAGGAGGGAGGTTGTTATGCTGTCATTGCGCTCGAATAGCAGCGCGAAGCGTTTTGAACGGAACAGTTCGCAGTCCTTATCAGCCCAAACCCCAACCGCAGGAGATGCCGCCGCCGGTTTGTTCTCCGAACAGGACGGGCTGGCCAGCAAGACCCACAACCCGAACAGGATGACTTGAATTGATCTTTTCATAATCTTTTTTTCGTTTGGTTGTTTGATAAAAGCCTTTTACAGTCTGCGCATCAGTTTGCCGACCATCGCCTCCTTCCACGGCTTGAAATCCCCGGCCGCGATGTGCTGGCGGGCCATCGTCACCAGCCGCAGGTAGAAGGCGATGTTGTGCAGCGAGGCGATCTGCGCCGCCAGCATTTCGCCGCATTTCACCAGGTGGTGCAGGTAGGCTTTCGTATAGAGCGTGTCGACGAACGCCGTGCCCTCGGGGTCGATCGGCGAGAAGTCGTCCTCCCATTTCTTGTTGCGGATGTTGATGACGCCTTCGGCCGTGAACAGCTGCCCGTTGCGGCCGTTGCGCGTCGGCATCACGCAGTCGAACATGTCCACGCCGCGCTCGATCCCTTCGAGGATGTTCACCGGCGTGCCCACGCCCATTAAATAACGGGGACGGTCTTCGGGCAGTATGGCGTTGACCACTTCGATCATCTCGTACATTACCTCGGTCGGTTCGCCGACCGCCAGTCCGCCGATGGCATACCCGTCGGCGCCGTACTGTTGCACGTTTTCGGCCGCATGCGCCCGGAGGTCGGGGTAGGTGCATCCCTGTACGATGGGGAACAGCGCCTGGTAGTGGCCGTATTTGGGTTCGGTCTGATGGTAACGGTCGAAGCAGCGATCCAGCCATCGCTCGGTCAGCGCCAGCGATTTGGCCGCGTATTCGCGCGGGGCGTCGCCCGGGGGGCATTCGTCGAAAGCCATCATGATGTCGGCGCCGATCGTGCGCTCGGTGTCCACGACGCTTTCGGGGGTGAAGAGGTGTTTCGAACCGTCGATATGCGATCGGAAATGGCATCCCTCCTCCTTGAGCTTGCGGCAAGCTGCGAGCGAGAAGACCTGGAAGCCGCCGCTGTCGGTGAGCATCGGCCCTTCCCAGGTCGAGAAACGGTGTACGCCCCCCGCCTTTTCGATGATCTCCATGCCGGGGCGCATGTAGAGGTGGTAGGTGTTCGCCAGGATGATCTGCGCCCGGGCCTCGTCGCGCACGTCGCGGTGGAAAATGCCTTTGACCGTGGCGGCTGTACCCACAGGCATGAAAATCGGGGTGCGGATGACGCCGTGGTCTGTCGCCAGTTCGCCCGCGCGGGCTTTGGACGCCGGATCCTTATGCTGTAATGTAAACTTCATGCTCATATATTCGGCAAAAATACATAAAATAATCTGATTTGGGAATTCTGAATTCTGAATTGTTTTGTACCTTTGCACATATTTCGCCTGTATGCAATTTTTCGATACTATTCTGACATGCTACGGCTGGGAAGGCATTGCCCTCGCAGGGGCCGTGCTCGCCATGTTCGGCGTGCAGTTGTACTACTATATTTTCGTTTACGGCCGTATCCCCGGCTACAAGAATAACCGCCGCCCGGCCGTGCTGGAGGCCGATCCCCAGGTGTCGGTCGTTATCCCGCTCTTCTCGGAGGACTATTCGTTCGTCGAGGAGCGGCTGCCGCTGATCCTGGCGCAGAACTACCCCGATTTCGAGGTGGTGATCGTCTACGTCGGCCACGATTCCGATTTCTACGAGGAGCTAGTGCGGCTGAAACAGTCGTTCCCCCAAATCGTGACGACCAAGATTCACCTCGATCCCCGCTTTCCCATCTCGCGCAAGATGGCGCTCAACGTGGGCATCAAGTCGGCGCACTACGAGTGCATGGTCTTCACTTCGACCGATGCCGTCCCCCAGACCGACCGCTGGCTGGCATTGATGGCCAAGGGCTTTACGCGGGGCGAGATCGTTGTGGGTTACTGCGGCGTGGAGCGCAGGAAAGGCTTTGCGAACTACATGATGCGCGCTTGGCGCATGATGCACTCCGCCGACTGGATCGCCCGTGCCGTGCGCCGAAACCCTTACCGGGGAACGCTCCACAACATCGGGTTTACGAAGAACATCTATTTCGGCTCCAAGGGGTTCAGCCATCTCAACATGAATATCGGCGAGGACGACCTCTACATGCAGAAGGTCATGACGCACGATAATGTGAGCGTGATTCTCTCGCCGCGTGCGACGTTGCGCGAGAAAATGTGGGGCGGTATGCGCTGGTGGATGGGGCAGTTGCGTTATTACGGTTCGGCATTCGCGTTCTATCCGCAGCAGGTGAAGAATTACATCCAGTGGGAACTGGGGTCGCGGGCGCTTTTTTTCATCACGGCCGCCTGTGCGCTGGCGGTGATGCCGTTCGAATACAAGATCGCGGCCCTCGTGCTGGTGCTGGGTCGCTACCTGCTCGTGGCGATTCAGGTGCGACGCATCGCACGCCGCCTGGGAGAGGCGGGCATGGCCGGCCGTTATTTTGTTTACGACCTGCTCAGTCCGCTGTGGGCGTTCCTGCTCGGGGTGCTGCTGCTGCGACGAGATGACCGCGTATGGAGATAGCCGACTATATCGTCGCCGAAGACCGGCGCCTGGTGGAACTCGTGCTCGAAGGCGACGACAGGGCCTTCGAATACCTGTTCAACCGTTACCGCGATGCGATCCACCGTCTTTTCGTACAGCGGCTGGGGGGTGTCAACGATGCCGACGACCTGCTGCAGGAGACGTTTATCAAGGTCTACATCAACCTGCACCGTTACAGTACCGCCTATACCTTCGGGCAGTGGGTTTACACCATCGCCCGCAATACGTTCATCGACTTCGTGCGGCGCCGCCAGGACGACCTGTCGATCGACGAACGTTTCTCCTCGCCTCCGTCGACGACTCCGACGCCCGAAGAGAGCGTCATCAGCATGCAGCAGCGGACGCAGATCGAGCATTACCTCGAACGCCTCGCCCCGCGCTACCGGACGCTGATCGTCATGCGGTTCTTCGACGAATACTCTTACGAAGAGATCGCCGCCAACCTCAAATTGCCGCTCGGCACCGTCAAGACGCAGATACACCGTGCCCGCGAACAGATGTGCCGCCTGATAACCGAAGGCGAGAAAAACTGACCCCCCCCCGGAAAAACCGATCCGCATGGAACTTATCGACAAATATTTCCCCGGCCTGACGGAATTGCAGCGGCAGCAGTTCTCCGCCCTGTACGGCCTTTACGCCGACTGGAACGCCAAGATCAACGTCGTCTCGCGCAAGGATTTCGACCAGCTCTACCTGCGCCATGTGCTGCATTCGCTCGCCATTGCCAAGGTCTGTACGTTCGATGCCGGTGCCCGTATCCTCGACGTGGGGTGCGGCGGCGGCTTTCCTTCGGTACCGCTGGCGATTCTCTTTCCCGAGGCGCATTTCACCGCCGCCGATTCCATCCGCAAGAAGATCACGGTCGTCGGGGGCGTCGCCGCCGGGCTCGGGCTGCGGAACCTCGATCCCCGCTGCGTGCGGGTCGAGACGCTGCAGGAACGCTACGATTATGTCGTTTCGCGTGCCGTCACGGCAATGCCGGAGTTCGTCGGATGGATCTGGGCGAAAATCGGGAAGGGACAGAAAGGCTCGCTTCCGAACGGCATCCTCTACCTCAAGGGCGGCGACCTGGCCGAAGAACTGGCGCAGACCGGTATGCGCTGGTATATCTACGATATTCCGCGGTTCTTCGGAGAGGAGTTCTTTGAGACCAAGAAAGTGGTCTATATCCCTAAAAAATAAATCTGTATGGCAGGCGGCGCGCTCTTTCCCGGGTGGCTGTTGTGGTCGCTGCCCGCGATGTTCCTGCTCCACGATGCCGAGGAGGTGCTCTTTCTTCCGCCGTGGCTTCGCCGCAACCGGGAGTTGCTGGTGCGGCGTTTTCCGCAGCTCGCCCGCCGCATGCTCCTGCATTTCGACGGGATCTCCCCCCCCCCTTGCGGTTTGCCGCCATGGCTGCCGAAGAACTGGTTTTGCTGGTGGCGGTAACGGCCTGTGCGGCCCTTGCCGGCTGTTATTATCCGTGGCTGGCCCTGTTCCTTGCGTTCGGGATGCACCTGCTGATCCATCTCGGGCAGTGGGCTGCCGTGGGACGCTATGTCCCCGTCATTGCGACGTCGCTGCCGTGCCTGGCCTGCTGTGGCCGGGGACTGTGCATCATGATAAACTCCCGGGCCTTTTCGCTCCGGGAGTTCGTGTTATGCGGGATGGCGGGATGTGCCGTCGCCGCGGTCAATCTCTGGCTCGTGCATCGTCTGGCGGCGCCGCCAGACGATGCATGAGCCCAGGTGATTACTTTCCCTGTTTGGGCTGCTGTCTGTCGAGGATCGTTTGCAGGTCGGCCATGAATTTGTCGGGCTTGGCCGCCCCCTGTATGCGCCCCAGCAGTTCGCCCTGCGTGTCGAAGACCAGGTAGAGCGGGATCGCCCCGCTTCCGTAGCGTTTGAGCAGTTCCTTGCCCGTGGTTTTGTCCACGTCGTATTTGGCGGCCACGAAATGCCGTTCCATGAAATCCCCCACGTCCTTGCGTGAGAAAACCTCCCGTTCCATCGTGCGGCAGGGCGGACACCACGTGGCGTAGAGGTCGATGAAGACCAGTTTCCCGGTTTTGACCGCCATCTCCCGGACGGCGTCGGTCGATTTTGTTTCGAATTTTACCTGTGCCTGTGCGGCGCCCGCTGCGAGTGCCAGCATCAGTATGAAGATCAGTTTTTTCATGCGGATTCGTTTTCCGTATAACGTGCAAGAACCGTGCGCTATTGCCCGCCTTCGAGCGCCGAGGTGCTCAGCAACCCGCAGGCCGCCTGGATGTCCTCCCCGCGCGAAGCCCGGATCGTGGTTTGTATGCCCTTGGCCGTCAGCGTGTCGCGCAAACGCACCATGGCTGCGTCGTCCGGCGAGAAATAGGGTGACCCGGGGATTTTATGGAACCGGATCAGGTTGATGCGGCACTTGATGCCGTCCAGCAGGCGGCACAGTTCGCGGATATGCCGCGGCGAGTCGTTCAGCCCGCTCATGACGATGTATTCGAACGATACGCGGCGCTGGTGCGTGAAGTCGTATCGGCGCAGGATTGCCGCGACCTCGGCGACCGGCCATGCCCGTTCGACGGGCATGATGGCTGCCCGCTCCTCGTGGAAGGGGTTGTGCAGGCTCACGGCCAGGTGCACCTTCGTGCTGTCGAGCAACCGCCGCAACTCGGGGACGACGCCTGCCGTGGAGAGCGTGATGCGCGTGGGCGACCAGCCGAAGCCCCACTCCGCCGTGAGGATGTCGAGCGCCCTGAGCACGTTGTCCGTATTGTCCAGCGGTTCGCCCATGCCCATGAAAACTACGTTCGTCAGCGTGTCGCGTTCGGGCAGGGAGACGATCTGGTTGAGGATTTCGGCCGCCGTAAGCGAGTGTTGCAGCCCCTGCCGCCCCGTGGCGCAGAATTTACACCCCATGCGGCACCCGGCCTGCGACGAGACGCAGAGCGTGGCCCTGTCGCCGTCGGGAATATAGGCCGATTCGATGTAGGCTCCCTGTTGTGTGCGGAAGAGGTATTTCTTCGTGCCATCGGCCGATTCGGTGACCCGTTCGGGCGGGGCCAGCACCTGCCGGAACCGTTCGGCCAGCAGGGTGCGCCGGGCGGCCGGGATGTCGGTCATCAGCATCGGGTCTTCGATGTGCTTCGCATAGAGCCAGCGGGCGAGCTGTCGTGCCGCGAAACGCGGCAGACCTGTCTCGGCGCAGAGGGCGGCGAGCTCCGCAGGGTTTTTCCCGTATAGTGGTTCCGAAACGGCCATTTATCAATCTCCGATGTGATCTTTTACCCCGCAAAAGTAGGCAAAAAATAAAGATTTTCGTGCCGAATGGCGCATTTTTGAATTTTTATCCATATATTTGTGGTGCATAGCATGCCTATGTGCGATTTATCATTGCCGAACAATTAAATTTAAAATAAATGGAAATCAAGAAATCACCCAAAGCAGACCTTCAGAACAAGCGGGGTCTTTTGCTTGAAATCGGACTTGTCGTAGCCCTTATCCTGGTTATTGCGGCTTTTGCCTACACACCGAAGGAGTACCGGATCGAAAAGCCGGACTTGAACTACGGCCCGGTCGAAGAAGAAATTACCGAGATTACCCGTCAGGATCAGAAGCCGCCCGAACCTCCCAAGAAGGTCGAGGTGAAGGTGATCGCCGACCTGTTGCAGGTGGTGACCAACGACACGAAGATCACGACCGAGGTGGACTTTGCCGAATTCGACGAGAACACCGAGGTGATCCAGCAGGTCGACGTGGTCGAGGAGACCATCGAGGACGACCAGCCGTTCCTGATCGCCGAGACGATGCCTTCGTTCCAGGGAGGTGACCTTAATACCTTCCGTACGTGGGTTCAGCAGAACGTCAAGTTCCCGCAGATCGCCCTCGAAAACGGCATCCAGGGCCGTGTGGTTCTTTCGTTCGTGATCGAGAAGGACGGACGCCTGACCAACATCCAGGTGTTGCAGACGCCCGACCGGTCGCTTTCCGAAGAGGCCATCCGCGTGCTGAACAAGTCGCCGAAGTGGAGCCCCGGCAAGCAGCGTAACCAGGTTGTACGTGTAAAGTACACCCTGCCCGTTGACTTCCGCGTGCAGAACTAAGCCGGGACGGTGAGGGGATTCCGGCGGCAGCGACCCGGAATCCCGACGATACATACGCTGCACTGGATTCGCGTACTAACCACCTAATTCTGATTGATATGGAGATTAAAAAATCATTCAAGGCAGATCTTAGGAATAAGAGAGGCCTTTTATTGGAGATCGGTTTGGTCGTGGCATTGTCCCTGGTCATTGTCGCATTTACCTATACGCCGGACGAGTACAGGATCCAGAAAGTCGCAGTGAATGTTATGCCCGTCGATGTCGATATTGTCCCGGTCACGACCGACCTGCCCAAACAGAAACCCCAGAAGGTCGAGGTAAAGGCCCTTTCCCAGTTGATTGAGGTCATTCCCAATCACCGGTTCGTGCAGACAGATCTCACGTTCGAGGAGTTCGATCCGGATGCGATTGTCGAAATTGTGCCGCCGGCCAAGGACGAGGATTTCGCGGACGACACGATTTTCATTACCGCCGAGACGATGCCATCGTTTCAGGACGGAGACCTCAATACGTTCCGGACGTGGGTGATGCAGAACGTCAAGTTCCCGCAGCTCGCCCTCGAAAACCAGATTCAGGGTCGTGTCGTTCTTTCGTTTGTAATTGACAAGGACGGTCGCCTGACCAATATCGAGGTGTTGCAGTCGCCCGACCGGTCGCTTGCCGAAGAAGCCATCCGCGTGCTCAACAAGTCGCCGAAATGGAGTCCCGGCAAGCAGCGTAACCAGGCTGTGCGTGTCAAATACACGCTCCCGGTCGATTTTCGCGTACAGAACTGACCGGACGTATGTGGTTTGAGTTGAGAATGTTCTGCATGACAATTTAATGAACAGGGTATCCGCCGAAAGCAGGATACCCTTTTTGTAGCATAATGTTTGCTCCCCGCAGGGAGCGCCTTTCGTGCCGCAACATGCGCACGCTGTAACCGTTTAAAATTAAGTGTACGACTTTGACTGAGAATAAAAATATAACTCCGGGCCCCGAGGCTGTCTCCGATTGCCGGGAGCGCGCCGTGATGGTCGCCGTTGTCCGCGACAACCAGGATCCGCGGCAGGCCGAAGAGTTCCTCGACGAACTCGAATTCCTGGCCGAAACGGCCGATATCGTGAGTGTGAAACGCTTTACGCAGCGGTTGCCGCAGCCTTCGGCCCGCATATACGTCGGCCCCGGCAAGTTGGACGAGATTGCCGGATACTGCAAGGAACAGCAGATCGACGTGGCGATTTTCGACGACGAGCTCTCCCCGTCGCAGACGCGCAATATCGAAAAGGCCATGCCCTGCCGCATCCTCGACCGTACGCGCCTGATCCTCGACATCTTCATGTCGCGGGCGCAGACGGCCTATGCCAAGACGCAGGTGCAGCTGGCCAACTACGAATATATGCTGCCCCGCCTTTCGGGCATGTGGACTCACCTCGAACGGCAGCGCGGCGGTACCGGAACCCGCGGCGGTGCGGGTGAGCGAGAGATCGAGACCGACCGCCGTATCATCCGCAACCGGATCTCCAAACTCAAGGAGGATTTGCAGAAAATCGACCGTCAGATGGCCGTGCAGCGTTCGAACCGTGGTTCGATGGTGCGTGTGGCGCTGGTAGGCTATACCAACGTGGGCAAGTCCACGTTGATGAACCTGATCTCCAAAAGCGAGGTCTTTGCCGAGAACAAACTCTTTGCGACACTCGACACGACGGTGCGCAAGGTGGTTTTCGACAACCTCCCGTTCCTGCTGTCCGATACCGTGGGATTCATCCGCAAACTGCCCACCGAGCTGATCGAGTCGTTCAAATCGACGCTCGACGAGGTGCGCGAAGCCGACCTGCTGGTGCATGTGGTCGACATCTCGCATCCGCAGTTCGAAGAGCAGATCGACGTGGTGAAACAGACCCTGCAGGATATCGGCGCGGGCGACAAACCCGTTTACCTGGTCTTCAACAAGGTCGATGCCTATACCTATGTCAGGAAGGACGAGGACGACCTCACGCCCGCCACGCGCGAGAACCTGTCGCTCGACGACCTGAAAAAGAGCTGGATCGCCCGGGCAAATACCCCCTGCATTTTCCTTTCGGCGCTTGCCAAGACCAACATCGAGAAATTCCGTTCGGATCTCTACGGGATGGTACGCGAGATCCATGCCGGGCGTTACCCCTTCAACAACTTCCTCTATTGACAACCAAACTTCATACCTATGACCTTGCATATTTTGAGCAAACAGGACACCGTCCTCAACAAGTTCATCGCACAGATCCGCGATAAGTCGGTGCAGAAGGATTCGATGCGTTTCCGTCGTAACCTGGAGCGTATCGGGGAAATCACGGCCTACGAGATCTCAAAGGAGCTCGCCTATTCGCCCCGTGTCGTCGAGACGCCGCTGGGCGAAGCGGAGGTCGGGCTGATCGACGACCAGGTCGTCGTAGCGACGATCCTGCGGGCCGGGCTGCCTTACCACCAGGGATTCCTGAACTACTTCGACGATGCCGAGAACGCTTTTGTTTCGGCTTACCGTAAAAGTACGAAAGACGGCAAGTTTACGGTCAAGGTCGAGTATATCTCGTGCGGCGACCTCGAAGGCAAGGTCTTGTTGCTGGTCGATCCGATGCTCGCCACGGGCTCTTCGCTCGTGCTGGCCTATAAGGCCTTGTGCGAGAAGGGTGGTACGCCCAAATATACGCACGTTGCGGCTGTGATTGCCAGCGAACAGGGGATCGACTACGTGCAGAAGAATATGCCGCGCAAAACCACCACGGTCTGGGCGGCCGCCGTCGACGAGGAGTTGACCTCGCGCTGCTATATCGTCCCGGGTATCGGCGATGCCGGTGACCTGGCCTACGGCGAGAAGGTCTGACCCCGGCATCCCTGTGCCGGATTCATCCGGCACCGATCTGTCTCGGAAAATCCCGGTGTCGGGGGTGCCGCCGACCTCAAGCCCTGCGGTAGGGGGCGGAGAACCCGGTGTCGACCGACAAACGAACCTCTGCTCCGTATGGCGGAGGAGCCGGTGTCGGTTTCTTGCGGTGGAAAAATCCGATCCGCTGCTTCCTGTGGCCGTCTGTTCGGAACGGATGTGCCCTGCCGGGGCGGGCTTTCGGCGGGTTCCGGCACTTTGATAGGTATAACCGCCAATTTAAGATGTGCGCATGGTAAAGAAGAAGATAGCTTTTGTTTTAGCGGTGTTCTGTGCGACCGTTCTGCTGATGGCCGTCCAGAAACCCGTTTTCCTGGCCTACTATGCGGCCGATGCCGCGCAGGCTTCCGTCGGCGAATGGCTGGGCGTCGTGTGGCACGGGCTGACGCTCGACAGCACCGTCGCCGGGTATGTCACCGCACTGCCGTTGCTGCTGACCCTTGTGTCGCTGTGGGTGCGGCTGCCCGGGAGAATATGGCGGCGGGTGCTGACAGGCTATTTCGTGTTGGTCGCAACCGTCACGGCGGTCATCTTCGCCGTCGATGTCGAGTTATACCAGCATTGGGGCTTCCGCCTCGATGCAACGATCCTGATTTACCTTACCGACCCCCGGGAAGCCATGGCGAGCGTCGATTTCTGGCTTGGGGTGCGCCAGACCCTGCTGGCCGTCGCCTACGCGGCGCTCATGGTCTGGGTCTACCGCCTCGTCTGCCGCCTGTTCGACGGGGAGCCGCTCCGCCGGCGTGCGGCGCTGCTGTGGAGCCTTGTCCTGCTGCTGCTCGCCGGGTGCGATTTCCTCGCCATCCGCGGCGGGCTGGGGGCTTCGGTCGCCAATGTGTCGAAGGCCTATTTCAGTGCGAACATGTTTCTGAATCATGCGGCGACCAACCCGGTCTTTTCGTTCCTCACGAGCCTCGGCGATCATACCGACTATGCCGCCGAATACCCCTTCTTCGACGAGGCCGGACGCGAGGAACGGTTTGCCCCCTTGCGCGGGAACAACCCTTCCGCCGCCGCTCCCGAGCGGGTGCTGACGACCCCGCGCCCCAATGTCGTGGTGGTCATTCTCGAAAGTTTCGCCCGTACGGTCATGGATGCCGATGTCGGCGGCCTGCCCGTCATGCCCAACATGCAGCGCCTGAAGGGCGAAGGCATCTGGTTCGAAAATTTCTTCGCCAACTCGTTCCGCACCGACCGGGGCGAGGTGGCTATCCTGAGCGGATTCCCTGCCCAGACCCGCATGTCGATCATGAAGCTCCCGGCCAAGAGCCGTAACCTGCCCTCGCTGGCGCGTTCGCTCTCCGGCGCGGGGTATGCCACCTGCTTCTCCTATGGCGGCGACCTGAACTTCACCAACCAGGCTTCGTACATGTACGCTACGGGCTGGCAGCAGCTCACGTGGCAGAAAGACCTGCGCTTCGATACCCCGCCGGCCGACTGGGGCTATGACGACGCGGTGATGTGCGACTGGTTCGCCGACCGCGTGATCGCCCTGAGCGGGAAGGGCGAGCCGTTCCTGGCCGGCATGCTGACATTGAGCAGCCATCGCCCGTTCGACGTGCCGTTCTCGAAGTTCGACGACAAGGAACTCAACGCCTTCGCCTTTTCCGACGAGTGCGTCGGCCGTATGGTCGACAAACTGAAGGCTTCGCCGGCATGGGACAATCTGCTTCTGGTGCTGGTCGCCGACCACGGCTATCCGTGGCCGCGCAGCCTCTCTTATAACGAACCGCTGCGCCACCGCATCCCGATGATCTGGCTGGGCGGCGCCGTCGCTGCACCGCGTGTGGTCGATACCTACGCCTCGCAGATCGACATCTGCGCCACGATCCTCGGGCAGCTGGGGATCGACCATTCGGATTTCGATTACAGCAAGGATATTTTCGCCCCGACCCCCCCCCGCAAATTCGCTTACTATACGTTCAACGACGGTTTCGGCGTGGTCGATGCCTCGGGGGAGGCCGTGTGGGACGCTACGAGCGGCAAGGCCGTCAGCGAGACCGCGCCCGGCCTGCTGGATATCGGCCGCACGATGCTTCAGACAACCTATGTCGACATCGGAAACCGCTGATTCCGGGACAAATACCTGAAATTAGGTATTGCGCGGTGTGCGGTAATTCGTTATTTTTGCAGATATAGAACATATTATGTATAGAATAGGGCGATACAATTCCGACGACCGCATGTGCGACCTGGTTTGCGACCGCTATCCCGTGCTGCTTATCATGAGCCGCTTCGGTATCGCATTGGGTTTCGGTGACAAGACCATCGGCGAGGTCTGCCTCGACAGCGGGGTTGATACGGCTACTTTCCTGGCTGTCGTCAACATGCACTCCGACGACAAGGCTCCCGACCCGGAGACGATCTCGGTGGCTGCGCTCGTCGGCTACCTGCGCAATTCGCATGTCTATTTTCTCGATTTCCGGCTTCCGGCCATCCGCCGCAAGCTGATCGAGGCGATCGATTGCAGTCATAACGACGTGGCTTTCGCCATCCTGCGGTTCTTCGACGAGTACGTCGCCGAAGTGCACAAGCACATGGACTACGAGGAACAAAAGGTTTTCCCCTATGTCGAAGGGTTGCTCCGGGGGGAGCATCCCGAGGGTTATTCGATCGACATATTCCGCCGGCACCACGACCAGGTCGAGGCGAAACTCGCCGAACTGAAGCGGATCATCATCCGTTATTACCCCTCGGGTAGCACCAACGAACTGAACGGCGTGCTTTTTGACATCTTCACCTGCGAGCGCGACCTGGCGTCGCACAACGATATCGAGGATCGTCTGTTCATTCCGGCAATCAAGCGGCTCGAAGAGCAGACAGGAACGCGAGGCCGGGCATCGGGCGCACAGCCCGGGGACATGCCTCCGAGGCAACCCGCCCCCAAGAAAGGAGGCCGTCGATGAAGGCGTTGAAACTCGCCGTCGCCGAGCCTTCGGCCATCCTGCGCTGCGGCATCATCGCCGTGCTGCGCCGCCTGCCGGCCCCCGACGTCGATATCCTCGAAATCGCCGATATTTCGCAGCTCACCGCACAGTTGTCGCGCTATCGCCCCGACGTGCTGGTCGTCAACCCGGCTTCGCTGGGGTTCTGTACGCCGCAGCAACTGAGGATGCAAACCGGTTGCGAGGGCCTGCGCTGTATTGCGTTGCAAATGGCTGTGACGGACGCTGCTATGCTCAATGCCTATGATGAGGTGCTTTCGGTCTACGACCCGGTCGAGACGCTGCGCGAAAAGATCATGCAACCGGTCGGCGATGCACCCCGTGAAGAGCGCCAGGAACCGTTGAGCGCCCGCGAACGCGAGATCGTCGTCTGCATCGTCAAGGGAATGACCAACAAGCAGATAGCCGATGCACTCTGCATCTCGACCCATACGGTCATCACACATCGGCGCAACATCGTGGCCAAGTTGCAGATACACTCTCCGGCAGGGCTTACGATCTACGCCATTGTCAACAAACTGGTCGATCTCTCGGACATCCGGGATACGATCGCCGAAATATAACGGTTATGGCACACGAACACCATCATCACGACCATACGGTCACGTCGCTCAACAAAGCCTTTATCCTCGGCATTGCGCTCAACGTGGCATTCGTTGTCGTCGAATTCGCCGTCGGGCTCTATTACGGGTCGATGGGGCTGCTGTCAGATGCCGGGCACAACCTTTCCGACGTGGCGAGCCTGCTGCTGGCCATGCTGGCTTTCCGCCTTGCACAGGCCCATGCTACGCCCCGGTATACCTACGGCTATAAGAAGAGCACGGTGCTCATTTCGCTGCTCAACTCCGTGATCCTGCTCGTCGCCGTGGGGGTCATCGTTGCCGAGAGCGTGGGGCGGATGCTGCATCCGGCACCCGTCGAGGGCGGAGCCATTGCCTGGACGGCCGGCGTCGGGGTCGTAATCAACGGCTTTACGGCCTGGCTTTTCATGAAGGATAAGGACAAAGACCTGAACGTGAAAGGGGCTTATTTGCATATGGCCGCCGATGCGCTGGTGTCGGTGGGGGTGCTGGTGTCGGGTGTCGTGATCTCGTGGACGGGATGGACGATCGTAGACCCCGTCGTCGGGCTTGTCGTTGCCGCCGTGATCGTGGCATCGGTCTGGTCGCTGACGCGCGACAGCCTGCGTCTGTCGCTCGACGGCGTTCCCGTGGGTATCCGCATCGACGAGGTGGAAAAGACGATGGAGGCCGTGCCGGGTGTCAAGGCCGTGCACCACATCCATGTCTGGGCGATCAGCACTACCGAAAATGCCCTTACGGCGCATGTCGTGTTGGCAGAGCCGCCCCGTATGGAAACGGTCAAGAGACAGCTCAAAGCGGAGCTGGAAACGGCCGGGATCCATCATGTGACGCTCGAATTCGAATCTTCGGCCGAACATTGCCCCGGGACGTGCGACTGATCGCGCGACCGGCCGGGAGGGACTGTGTGCCTGCCTTTTGCGGGTTCCTCCGGTTTTTCCGCCCTGCGGGGGCACGTATGCTGTCTGAAAAAACAATCCGACCCGGAAAGGTCGGATGTTTTTATTGTCCCGGGCAGCATTTGTGCCTTTCGGGCTTTGTCTTCCTGCGGGTTCAGGGTACCGGGTCGTAACCGCTGCCTCCCCACGGATGGCACCGTGCGAGCCGCCGGAGCGTCAGCCACAGCCCCTTCAACGGCCCGTATTTACGCAGTGCTTCGAGGGCATATTGCGAGCAGGTCGGCGTGAAGCGGCACGACGGAGGCGTGAACGGGGAGATGCAGAGCTGGTAGAACTTCACCAACGCGATCAGCGGCAGGGCGCAGATGCGTTTAAAGGTGTTCCACGACTGTTTCCAGAATCCGGCGGACTGCATTTTGAATGGTTTTATAGGGCAGCACCTCTTTCGAGGAGTAGATCAGCGCCAGGTCGAGGTTCGCCGGGCTGCCGTTCTTCAACGTCTGTTTCTGCAACCGGTATGCCTCCTTGATACGGCGCCGCAGCAAGTTGCGTTTGTTGGCCCGCTTGTGGAATTTCTTGGGCACGGAGAACAATACCTCGACCGAAGGTATCTCGTCGGCCTCGGCGAACCAGACGTACCGGAACGGGAAGATAAACCCGCTCTCCCCGCTCTCGAACATGCGGCGCACGGCACCGAGCGAACGGAGCCGTTCCGTGCGGGGAAGCGAGCAGTCGGGCATGGCTATTTTATTTGCGGGGTTCGGCAGTGCGGCGCGTGCGGCTCTTTTTGGCCAGTTTATGCTGCTGGCTGCGGATGAACTCCTCTTTTTCCGTATCGGTAACCAACTCTACAGGTTCTATCTCCTCGCCTTTATGAACCTTCTGCAAATAGATGTCGACGGCCTTGGCCATCGACGGGGCCACCGGGGTCGGGGCATTGGCCTGTACCGTGATGCCTGCCGCAAGGGCAGCGCGCAGCGTGCCTTCACCGAATACCGCCACGGCGGGCAGGTTTTCGGTGCCGAACTTGTCGGCAAGGGTCTTGACGTCCGAAGGCGAATAGAGCGCCAGCAGTCCGTAATCCGTAAGCTGTACGTCTTCGAGTTCCGAAGCCACCGTGCGTGCCAGGATGACGGGGTCTACCGCCAGCTTGAGCTTGGCAAGCGTCTCGGGCAGCTCGGGTTTGTGGGGCTCGCTCAGCGCCAGCAGGAATTTCTCGTCCTTATGTTTGATTATCAGTTCGATGAATGACGTGAACGATCCGTCGGCGAACGAAATCTTGCGTTTGCGGTAAACGATATATTTTTGCAGGTAGAGTGCCACGGCTTCCGTCTGGCAGATGTATTTCATGGTTTCCGGCACGGTGATGCGGGCTTCCTCGCAGATATGGAAAAAGCTGTCTACCGTCGTGCGCGACGTGAAAATAACGGCCGTATGTGTCAGTATCTCGACCCGCTGGGCACGGAACTCCTTCAGGGATACGCCCACGACACGTATAAAAGGTTTATAGGCGATCTCTACGTTGTATTTCTCGGACAATTCGTAGAACGGGGACTTCTCTATAACTGCGGGCCTCGGCTGCGAAACCAATACTTTTTTAACTTTCAATGCTGACCTAAGTTTTACGTTGTTCTTCAATCACTGAATCACCTTGCCACGAGCAGCCATAACAGGCTGACCGGGAAGACTTCCACGATGCAAAGGTACAAAATCCAATGCAAAATCGAAACTTTTTTGGAAATAAACAGGTTCAGCACCTCCCTGAGGTATAAGATAGCCGTTACGATCAACTCGATGACAATGATGCAGAACCAGACGCCTCCGGTACCCCGGGGACAGAGGGCGAAGAGCAGGAGTACGGGTGACGTGACGATGACGGCAAGGGTGAAGTAGGTGCGTTTCAGCAGGATGACCTGCGAGATGAAGGGCTGCGAAAGCGTTACCGCCCCGGCCATCCTTACGGTTGCCAGCTGGAAGAGCACCACCCCCATGCAGGCAAGCGTCGCCAGCAGGCTCAGGGCCAGCACGGCTCCGTGCGGAAGGAGTTCGGTCAGGCGTCCCGGCATCAGGGAATCCCCGTATTTGACGACCATGACCCCCATGAAGAGCATGCCGATCGTCGTGGCGATATTCAGGAAGCGCGAAAACCCGCTGCCGCCGGGGTCTTCGGTCAGGCGTTCTCCCGTGGCCCTGTCGCGCGAAACACGTGTCAGCAGCAGGCGCACATCTTCCAGATTGCGGTAGAGGAGCATGGCATAGGTTGCGGCCAGCAACAGCACGAAACCCTGGAAAACGGGATTTTCGGTGAGCGACTCCGCCCGGGCGGAATATATCGGCTGCTGCGGAACCAGCACGGATGCCGTGCCGAAGACCTCCGCGGCCGGGACGTCGTGCCAGGGCGTTGCCGGCAGCTCCGGGAACGGGTCGCCGAAGGGGAGGAACGGAAATTCGCCGTCCGCGGCACTGTCTGCGGCGAGCGTGTCGCCTGAGGTCGTATTTCCCGTATTGTCCGTCGGGGACTGTGCCTGGAGCGTCCGTGCTGCGGGCGAGTCCCCCGGGCGCGTCGCGGGCATACCTGCATGGCGATGCGGTACGGAATCCCCGGACGGGGCCGCGGCCTGTGGCGTGGCGGAACCCCCGGTGCCGTGTATCGGCGCAACGCCGGATTCCTGCGTTGGGGGCAGCGGAACCGGCACGGTATGTCTCAGCGTGTCGGTCATTCCTCGAATATACGTTTGAGCGTGATGCGGATCGTCGTGCCATTGCCGATCTCCGATTCCGTCACGCCGATCTTCCCCTGGTGGTAATCCTCCACGATGCGGCGCGAAAGCGAGAGCCCGAGCCCCCAGCCACGGGTCTTGGTCGTGAATCCCGGTTCGAAGATACGCTTCCAGTTCCCCTTGGGGATGCCCTTGCCGGTATCCTTGACGTCGATCATCACGTTCTTGTCGTCCGACGAGATGCGCACGTCGATCGACCCGTGCCCCTGCAGGGCGTCGAGCGAGTTTTTCATCAGGTTCTCGACCACCCATTCGAACAGTGCGGCGTTGATGTTGGCCTGCACGGGGGCGATGGCCAGCCCGTTATAGTCGAGCGTCACGTTGCGCGGGATGCGCTTGCGGAAATACATGACCGATTCGCCCACGACTTCGTTGATGTTGGCCGGGGTAAGGGGCGTTTCGGAGCCGATCTTCGAGAAGCGGTCGACGATCTTCATCAGGTGCGTGAGGTCTTTGTTCATCTCCTCCACGGCGCTTTGATCCACGTCCTGCGAGCGCAGGTATTCGATCCACCCGAGCAACGACGAGGTGGGGGTACCCAGTTGGTGTGCCGTCTCCTTCGCCAGCCCGATCCACACCCGGTTCTGCTCGTCGTGTTTCGAAGACCGGAATGCGATGAACCCCAGCAGGATAAAGGCCGTTATGACCAATATCTGGACATAGGGGAAGTAGTAGAGCGATTTGAGCAGTGCCGATCGCCCGTAGAAGATGATGTGGTAGTGGTCGTTGGACCACCAGAAGCGCACCGTGCGCGGGGTGTTCTCGGCCGTGAATTTGTCGATCTGCCTGCGCAGCCGGTCGGGGTGGTCGATGATCTTTTCGGGAACCAGGTGGAATTGGAGTACCTCCAGGTTCTCGTTGGTCATGATGAACGGGATGTTGTTGCCGTTCGACACGATGTCGGTGATGAGCGGGTCTTCCATCGAGCCTCCCATCACGTTGCGGTTCGCACGTTCCATCGCATGGGCCCACAGTGCCACGTCGTGCTGCTCCTTTTCCTTCAGGCGCTTGGCCATGTTGTTGGTGTAGAGCAGCGACACCATGCCGAGGGATACCCCCACGATGATGACCACCACGCGGTTGCGGAACGAGAATATGTCGCGGCGGATTTTCATGGCCTGTGTTTATTTACGCGGGGTGTCCTGCTCGGTGACGATCCGCGCGTACTCCTGCCTGTTGCCGAGTATTTCGATGGCTTTCAGCACGTCCCCGTCGTCGGGAAGCGAATGCTCGATGACGCCTTCCGAATAGCCGTGGCGCAGTACGATGTCGTTGTTGATCGACTCGACGATCTCCTTGCGGTAGGTTTCAAGATTGGTCGCCGTGTCGTCCCGGAGCGTCGAGTCGATGGCTGCGATCTGCTGTTCCACCTCTTCGAAGCGATCCGTTTTGGCAGCCTCGCGCAGTTTCTTGAGTGCCCGCCGCGTATCCGACTCATAGGGAACCTCCTTGTCCTTCATGAACTCGGCGAACTCGGCGTAATCACCGTCCGTGATCGAGAACGTGCGGATGTCGATCTGTTGTCCCGGGTGCCGGCGTACGTATTCGTCCCCGAAATCCTCGATGAATCCCAGCGCATAGAGCGTCATGGCGAAGCGGCTGATGTACTCCGGTTCGGTGCGGATGTCGGGCATGATGCCGCCCCCGTCGTAGACCTTGCGTCCGGCGCGGGTCGTGTATTCCGAGATGAGCGAGTCGGGTACCGAGCGAACGGTACCCTCCTGCGAGTGGGAATAGTCGATGGCCTGTATGCAGCGTCCCGAAGGGATGTAGTATTTGGCGGTGGTGAGCTTCAGCATGGCGTTGTATCCCAGCGGGCGCGGGGTCTGCACGAGCCCTTTGCCGTAGCTGCGCTGGCCGATGATGACCGCGCGGTCGAGATCCTGCAACGCTCCCGTCACGATCTCCGATGCCGATGCCGAGTTGCCGTTGACGAGCACCGCCAGCGGCAAGTCCGGGAGTATCGGTTCCGATTCGGTGCGGTATACCCGGCGCGAATCTTCCGTGCGGCCTTTGGTGCTCACCACTTCGGTGCCTTTCGGGACGAACATCCCCAGTATCTTCACGGCCTCCTGCATGATGCCGCCGCCGTTGCTGCGGTAATCGAGGATCAGCCCCTTCAGTTCGCCCTCCGAACGCAGCCGTTCGATGGCCGCCCGCATATCCTCGTAACAACCTTCGGTGAAATCGCTGTGGCGGATGTACCCGATGCCTTCGGCCACCCATCCCGCGTAGGGTACGCCCGGAATGGCGATCCGTTCGCGTTGCAGGGTGACGGTCTCGGTGCCGCCCGTCAGGTGTTCGACGGTCACCCTGACCTTGCTGCCCGGGTCTCCCTTGAGGCGCGAGCTGACCTGCTCGGTGGTGAAGCCCTTGGCATCTTTGCCGTCGATGGCGAGGATCTTGTCGCCGATCTTCAGCCCGGCGCGGTCGGCGGGCGATCCCTTGTAGGGCTGGGCGATCGTTACCCAGTCGCCTTTCTTGCGGATGAGCGAACCCACGCCGCCGTATTTACCGGTGGTGAGCAGCTCGAAGTTGGACATCTGGTCTTCGGGGATGAACTCCGTGTAGGGGTCGAGGTCGCTGACCATGCCTTCTGCGGCACCTTCCATCAGCTTGTCCGGGTCTACCGGGTCGACATAGCCGAGCGAAAGTTCGCGCATCATATTGACCGTGATCTCCATGTTGCGCCCCAGCCCGAAGTCGTTGCGGGCCGCAAAGGTCAAAAGGGCTGCCGCCGAGGCCGCAATGACGGCCGTGAGCAGGTATCTGTATCCTTTCCTAATCATGTTTACTCATTTGTATGTACGAATCCAGCCGGTATTCGACCCGGGCGACGCCGCGGCGTATGCCGTCGATCTGAATCCACTGTCCGTATTGTGAAACCTTTATTTCGTCCTCTCCCAGCAGCATCAGCTTGCGCAGCGGGCCGTCGGCGCGGAATGTCATCACCCCGTCTTCCTCTCCGCGCAGCGAAAAGCCTGCCGACTTGAAGGCGTTGATGATCTGTTCGCGGTTCTCCTCCACGTCGCCTTCGACCTTGCGCACCACGAACCCGAATTTCGGGTATAGCGCCGCAAGCACCACGATTGCCGCGAACAGCGTCGCGTAACGGCTGGTGTGGAACATTACGTAGACTGTCTGGTCGAGGGTCAGTGCCGAAGTCCCCGTTGCGAGCATCAGGGCCAGGATGGCTACACAGATAACGCACAGGGCGACGAAATATTTTAACGAGCGGATGAAGTATTTCATAACAGTGATTTTTGTTGGATTTGTATCGTTACAATGCCGTTGTCGGTCGTAGCCGCCGCCGGCGCCGTTTGCAATTTTGACCTCATCCTAAACCTCTTCTGTGGGAGGGGCTTGTTGCATGCGGTCGTTTTTCTGTTTATCATCTTCTCCCAATTTGCCCGATGCGGTCGGCAACCTCCTGCATCAGCCATTTGGGGGTCGACGTGGCGCCGCATATTCCGACCGACTCGGCACCCGGGAACCATGCCGGGTCGATCTCGGCGGCCTCCTCGACCGTATGTGTCCGGGCGTTCGCCCTGCGGCACACCTCCGAGAGCACCTTGCCGTTCGACGACTTGCGCCCGCAGACGAACACCACCACGTCGAAGCGGCGTGCGAATTCTGCCAGGTGTTGTTCGCGGTTCGATACCTGCCGGCAGATCGTGTCATCGATCCGCACCCCGTCCGGATGTGCTGCCCGGCGGCGCATCTCGGCACCCAGGGCCTCGAACAGGGCGATGCTCTGGGTCGTCTGCGACAGGAAATAGACCGGCCGCGTAAAGTCGATCAGGCCGAGGTCTTCCTCGCCTTCGATGACGATGGTCGGTGCCTGCACCTGTCCCGTGAGCCCCACGACTTCCGCATGGCCCCGTTTGCCGAGGATCACAACCTGTCCTCCGACGGGGTGCATCTGTTCGTGTGCCTTCACCACGCGGTTCTGCAAACGGGCGACCACCGGGCAGGTGGCGTCGATCACCCCGATGCCGAGCTTTTTCGCGCGCGCGAAAGTCGTGGGCGGTTCCCCGTGGGCGCGGATGAACAGCCGCCGGCCGCCCAGTGCGGGCATGTCGGCGTGGGTTACGGTGCGCAGCCCCAGCCGTTCGAGGCGCTGCACTTCGATGCGGTTGTGGACGATGTCGCCCAGCGAATAGACCGTACTCCCCTCGGCGAGGGCTTTCTCGGCCTCCGAAATAGCCCGGACTACGCCGAAGCAGAAGCCCGATTTGTCATCGATCTCTATTCGCAACCCTTTCACTGTGCCCTGCGCACGGCGATCCGTGCTTCTATCTGGTAACTTGTTCGAATTCCTTCCTGAACCACGCCATCTGCTCGCCGACCGTCATGCAGCTGTTGTCGAGTACGATGGCGTCTTCGGCCTGCCTGAGCGGCGATATCGCACGCCCCATATCGGCCTTATCGCGCTCGCGCACGTTGCGTTCGATCTCCTCGAGCGACACCGGGTCTCCCTTGGCGCGCAGCTCGTCATAGCGGCGGCAGGCGCGAACCCGCGGGTCGGCCGTCATAAAAATCTTCAGTTCGGCATCGGGAAAAACCACCGTGCCGATGTCGCGGCCGTCCATCACCACGCCGCGGCGGCGCCCCATCTCCTGCTGCATGGCCACCAGTTTCCTGCGTACTGCGGCGATGGCGCTCACGCGGCTCACGCAGTTGCTCACCTCGATCGTGCGGATCTTGCCTTCGACCAGGTCGCCGTTGACGTAGATGTCGCTGGCACCGCGTTCGGGGTTGAAACGGAACGTGATGGCGATCTGGTCGAGCAGCCTGACGACTGCGTCCTCGTCGACGATGCCCGACCGGATCGCACCGTGTTCCAACGCATAGAGCGTGACGGCGCGGTACATGGCACCGGTGTCGATGAAGATGTAACCCAGCTCGCGGGCGATGGCTTTGGCGAACGTACTCTTGCCGCACGACGAAAAGCCGTCGATGGCGATTATGATCTTGTGTTTGTTATCCGACATTGGGGAATATATCAAAGAATGTTGAAAGTATCGTGTAAATACCCAGTATCCCGATGATAAGGCCGGCGACATGGTTGATCGTCAGCATGTGGCGCGGGCGGAAGCGGCGGCGGAAAAGGTTGATGACGAAGGCCAGCATCGTCCACCAGGCTGCGGCGCCGCCGAAGAATCCGGCGATGATGAACATGGCGCGGAAGAAGCCTCCCACGCCTTCGTGCGTGATGTCGCCGCCCGAAATCTTGAATACCGCGAAGAAGGCGAGGATGTAGGGGATCACCATGATGAAATTGGCGATCGTCAGCCCGAAGATCGAGGCGAAGTCCTGCCACAGCGACGTCTTGCCCGCCCGGTTGCGGCGTATCTGCGGTACGGGGTTCTGGGCGAAGATGTAGACGCCGACGATTACCACGAAGATGCCGCCTATCACGCGCAGCAGGGTGTTGTACTGTTCGATCTGGGTCTGGAGCATCGAGTAGAAAAACAACGCTGCCATGGCCATGAAGGTGTCGGCACAGGCTACGCCCAGGCCGGAGACGATTCCCGAACGACGGCTTTTCGACAGGGTGCGCTGGATGCACAGCACGGCCACGGGGCCTACCGTGATCGATGCCGCCACGCCTACGCAGATGCCACGGAACATAATGTCCAAGATTTCCAATCCCATTTTCTTCGGTTGCGGAGTTTCAGGCAACAAAGATACGAAAAACCTCGGACATCCGTCAAGGCCGGGTGAAAAAAGGGCGCGGCCGATTGTCGGAAATGGCCGATATGTTGATAAAATATCGAAAACTTTGGCCGCAGAGTTGTATACTGACAGTCGAAAGTCGGTAAATTTGCAGAAACAACAAGCGCGGGCCTATGGCAGAAATGAAACAATTCGGGATCGACCTCGAACTCGACGATACGGTGGCCCAGGGCCACTATTCGAACCTGGCGATCATATCCCACTCCACCTCGGAATTCATTATCGATTTTGCCGCGGTGCTTCCCGGCGTGCAGAAAGCCCGCGTCAAGAGCCGCATTATCCTCACGCCCGAACACGCCAAACGGCTGTTGCGTTCGCTGCAGGAGAATATCGTGCGTTATGAAAGCAATGTGGGCAAGATCGAAATACCCACTCCTCCGCCGGTTCCCGAAACGGGTCCCAAGATGGGTGAAGCTTAAAATCGCAACAGCCCGACCGTTTTTCGGCCGGGCTGTTTTTATCCGTTATCTGGAAAGTTCTTTTTCGATAGCCGCCGCTATGCGTTCCAGCTCCTCCTGTGCCGCACCCAGCGACCCGAGGACGATGCGGCCGTTGCGGTCGATTACGAAGGAGCGCGGGACGCCCTGCTCCGCATAAAGGCCGAATACCCGTTTATCCGGATCCATTGCCGTCAGGTCGCGCAGATAAGCGTAATTATGCTGTTCGTCGCCTGCGAAAAACTTGTCGAGGCTCTCTTTCGAATCGGTATAGGCGACCGGCAGGAATACGAATTCGCTGTCTGCGGCAAACCGTTCGAGAATGATTTTCGGCAGGGCTTCCGGCGCCAGTTCCCGCAGGCAGGGGCCGCACCAGGTAGCCCAGAAGTTCAGCAGCACGACTTTGCCGCGCAGGGCTGTAAGCGTGAGATCCCCTCCGGCATATTTCGCGGCCCGGAAATCGGCCGCCAGGTCGCCCTCCTTGAGCAGGGTGTGCTGCTCGTAGATTCCTCGTACCAGTTGCATCGCTTTTTCATGCGGGGTCGCAGTGTTTTTTTCCTGTTGCCCGGTGGCCGGAGCCTGTTCCCCGCCTTCGGGTTTTAATTTTATACGCACTACGGGCAATCCGTTTTCCACCGAATTCGCCATGGATTCGATTGTACCCGCGGGTAGCTTCAATAGCTCTTCACGGGTGGTTTCCCGTCCGTCGATGTAATATTTGCCGGTTTGCGCCTTGCCGGGGAGTACGGTTGTCAATGCGATCATGGCCGCCAGGAGCGGAAGGATTCGTTTCATGCGATTGGTTTTCTGCAAATATAACTAAAAAATCTTCACATGAAACTATTTTTTATAGTTTTATTCGCGATGACAAAAGAAAGTCCGTCCGAGACACTCGGACGGACTTTATACGGGTTCTGAATATCGTATGTATCAGAGCGCTTCGGCGACGACATAGGTGCTGCCGCCGATGAAGACCATATCGTCCGCAGCGGCAAGTTCCCGGGCGTGTGCCACGGCGGCCGGCACTTCGGGGATGGTTTCCCCCCTGAGCCCGTAGATCGCAGCCTTGGCTGTCAGTTCGGCGGCGGGCAATGCCCTTTCGGTCTGTGCCTGCGTGAAGATGTAGTGCGCGTCGCGCGGCAGCAGGGGCAGGATGTGTGCCAGGTCTTTGTCGCGGACGAACCCGATCACGCAGTAAAGCTCCTTGTGGGGCGTCGCTTTGAGCTGTTCGGCCACGTAGGCGATGCCGTGGGGGTTGTGCCCCGTGTCGCAGACGACGAGCGGATTTTCACCCAGCTTCTGCCAGCGTCCCGCCAGCGAGGTGATGGCCGCCGCATCGCGCGTCCCTTCGAGGAAGGCACGGCGGGAGATCGTCAGCGGGGTCTCCTCGTGCAGGAAATCGACCGTCGCCGCGGCCGTCAGGATATTATGGCGCTGGTAATTGCCCGTAAGGTCGAGGTCTACCTCGAATTTGCGGTCGTCGCGCATGCGGTGCATGCAGAAGTGCTGCCGCCCTTCCCGGCAACCGCACTCTTGGCACGAGAATACCTTTTCGGCATAGATGACTTTCGATTTGTTGGCCGCAGCGACCTGCTCGAACACGTCGTTGTAGCGCAGGTCGCCCTCGCCGATCACGACTGGGATGCTCTTCTTGATGATCCCGGCTTTTTCGGCTGCGATCTTCTGGAGCGTGTCGCCCAGCAGCGCCGTATGCTCCAGCCCGATGTTGGTGATGACGCTTACGACCGGTACGATGATATTCGTGGCGTCGAGTCGTCCGCCCAGTCCCGTTTCGATCACCGCGACCTCGACGTCGCTCTGTGCGAAGTAGTCGAAAGCCAGTGCCGCGGTCATTTCGAAGAACGACAGTTCCAGCTCGACCATCTTGTCGTGGTGTTTGTCCACGAAGTTCACGACCTTCTGTTTGGGAATCATCTCGCCGTCGACACGGATGCGTTCGCGGAAATCCTGCAGGTGGGGCGAGGTGAAAAGCCCCGTGCGGTAGCCGGCCTGCTGCAATACCGAGGCGATGATATGCGATACGGAACCTTTGCCGTTTGTGCCCGCCACGTGGATCGTGAAGAAATTGCGCTGGGGGTTGCCGATGTGGCGGCAGAATGCGGTGATGCGCTCCAATCCCGGCTTGTAGGCCGTTGCGCCTTTGGTTTCGAAGGCCGGCAGCGACTGGAAGAGGAATTCGAGGGTCTGGGTGTAATTCATATCGGGTTTCGGGTTTTATTTTACGAGGTGGTTCTTTTTCTTGGCCCGGTAGGCGATGTAGTAGAGCACACAGAGCAGCATCAGGTATTCTGAGATGCGTCCCAGGTAGTCGCCGTACCGGGTGTAGAAGGTGAGTTCGGAGTTGAGGGGCACGGCCGCGGTGAGCACGCCCCGTTTTTCCCAGCCGAGCGTCTGGCCGATGTCGCCGCGGGCCGATATGAAGCCCGACATGCCGGTGTTGGCCGACCGGGCGATGGCACGGCGGTGTTCGACGGCGCGCAGGCGCGAGATCGTGAAGAGGTGTTTGTAGCCGGGCGTGTCGCCCCACCAGCCGTCGTTGGAGATGATGGCCATGAACTGCGCCCCGCGGCGCACGAAATCGCCGAAGAAATCGCCGTAAAGTCCTTCGTAGCAGATTGCCGGGCCGGTTTTCATGCCCCGGTGTTCGAAGGCCGTGCCGTGCTGGCCCATGCCGATCTGTCCCACGACGCCGCCCAGGTCGATCACGAGGAATTGCAGGATGTCGAAGAGCAGTGTCGGGGTATTTTCCACGCCGATCACCAGTTTGCCTTTGTGGTGCAGCTGCATCCGGCCTGCGGAGTCGAGCCCTACGGCCGTGTTGAATACGTCGTAGTAACCTTCGCCGAACCCGTCCCTGCGTGCCGTGCGGGGTTGTACCCCGGCGGCATAATAACGCAGGGTGTTGGCGCCCGTGACGAGCAGCGCCCCGGGGTGCGACCGGCGCAGGCTGTCGGTCAGTTCCTGCCAGAACATGCCCGGTTCGTCGGCCGGGCGGAATTCCGAAAGACCCGGTTCCCAGTAATGCCCCGGGACGGCAGTCTCGGGCAGCAGGATGAATTGCGCCCCGGCGGGCACCTGTGCCAGAAGGTCGGTGATGTTATCTTCCTGCCAGTCGGCGCGGCCGTTGAATTTGTCGTAGCAGTCGACGTTGGGTTGGAGGATGCTCACCTCGGCCGTCCCCTCGTCGGGCTGCTCCCAGCTCCACCAGATGCTCAGCGACACGGCGGCCGGAAGGAGCAGGACGCCCGCGGCCGGGATCCACCGCCCGATGCTGCGGCGTGCCCGCAGCGCCTCGAAGAAGAGGATATTACAGAGCAGCACCCACAGCGAACCGCCGAAGACACCCGTGTATTCGTACCACTGTACGAGCCATACGTCGTGCGAGAACCCGTTGCCCAGGATCAGCCACGGCCACGAGAATTCGCCGACCGTATACCAGTATTCCGTTGCGATCCACCCGGCAATGAGTAAGGTGTATGCCAGAGCCTTCGGCCCTTTCTTCGAGACGGTGTGGAACAACATGAAGGCGATCATGTTGAGCGTCGTCGAGGCGAGCGTCGCGGCCACGGGCCCCACCGGAGTGGCGTTCCATATCCACCAGACGGTCGAGATGTTCCACAGCGCGAAGGTCAGCGCCGCCCAGCCGAACATGCGCCACCACGAGCGGCGCGTCTGGTCGTACGATGCGCTGATCCACAGCAGCGGGATCATGGCGAAGGGCAGCGTGAGCCCCGTCATGCCGAGCCAGCCCGGTGAGAGCAGGACGACCGAGAGGATTACCGCCGCTAATCTACGAAACATGGTGTGTGATTTTTACGTCGGCAAAAGTAGTCAAATGAGCGCAGATTTCAAAATATTTCATACTTTTGTCTAAACATCTAAATATCCCGGATATAATGAAGAAATTTGCCTTTTTATTGTTCTCGGCGGCGACCGTATTGTTCTGCGGTTGCAGCACCTCGCCGAAGGAAGGTTACAGCATCGTCGACGGCGTGATCGTATTCGACGTCCCGGCCCGCGCCGAGGGCCAGCATTCCGTATTGCGGCTGACGGTCGACCCGATCCCGGTCGTACGCGTAGGGTTCATCGGGTTGGGTATGCGCGGCCCGGGCGCCGTGGAACGCTTCGCAAATATCGACGGGGTCGAGATCGTGGCGCTCTGCGACCTCTACCCCGAGCGTGTCGACAAGTCGCAGGAGATCCTCGCCGGACATAACCTCCCGGCCGCCGCCCCGTACAGCGGGGAGGAGGGGTGGAAGGAACTTTGCCGGCGCGATGACATCGACCTGGTTTACATCTGCACCCCGTGGCAGCTGCACGTCCCGATGGCCGTTTATGCCATGGAGCACGGCAAGCATGTCGCCGTCGAAGTCCCAGCCGCCATGTCGCTCGACGAGTGCTGGCAACTGGTCGACACTGCCGAGAAGACACAGCGCCACTGCATGATGCTCGAGAACTGTGTCTACGACTTCTTCGAGCTGACGACGCTCAACATGGCCCAGCACGGGCTGTTCGGCGAGATACTCCACACCGAAGGCTCCTATATTCATAACCTCGAACCCTACTGGGATTATTACCAGGGCAACTGGCGCCTCGACTTCAACCAGTCGCACCGCGGCGACGTCTATGCCACGCACGGCCTCGGCCCCGCCTGCCAGTTGCTGGACATCCACCGCGGCGACAAGATGAATTACCTCGTGGCGATGGATACCAAGTCGGTCAACGGCCTGAAACTCGCCAAGGAGAAGATGGGTGCCGAGACCTTCGCCAATGCCGACCAGACGCTGACGCTCATCAAGACCGAGCGGGGACGCACGATTCTGCTCGAACACAACGTCTATACGCCCCGTCCTTACAGCCGCATGTACCAGCTTACGGGCACCGAGGGCTTCGCCAATAAATACCCTGTCGAGGGCTATGCGTTCCGTCCCGAGCAAATCGCCGGCGAGGAGATTCCCGACCACGAGAATCTGAGCGAGCATTCGTTCATCCCCCAGGCGGCGAAGGCGGCGCTGATGGAGCGTTACAAGCATCCGATCGCCCGGGACATCGAGGAGAAGGCCCGCCGCGTGGGCGGCCACGGCGGCATGGATTTCATCATGGACTATCGCCTCGTTTACTGCCTGCAGCATGGCCTGCCGCTCGATCAGGACGTTTACGACGCTGCCGAATGGTCGTGCATCGGGTCGCTGACCGCGGCGTCGCTCGAACACAACAGTATGCCGGTCGCCGTGCCCGACTTCACGCGCGGCGACTGGGACAAGGTGGACGGGTTCCGTCATGCCATGGCACAGTAAAAACCGCTTATGACATACCGAAAAGCCGGACATTTCGTCCGGCTTTTTTCGTTTGTGGCAGCGCCTTTGCAGTCCGTGTCATAAACTTTAAAACGGTTTGTTATGGATCATCTGAAGGAAGCTCCGGATTATTTGCAGGACGACCACCTGTCGCGGGGAACCAAAGCTTATCTGAAAGTGTTGAACGGCGGCGCTCCCGTCGAATCGTTGCCGGTCGGGGAGGCCCGTCGCGTCCTGACCGATGTGCAGGCGGCCGTGCATGTCGATCTGTCGGGCATCGAGGAGTCCGAACGGACGGTCGAAAGCGAAGGGTATACGCTGCGCCTGAACCTCGTCCGCCCTTCGGGGGCGGGGCGCGTGCATCTTCCGGCGTTCGTGTTCATTCACGGCGGGGGCTGGGTGCTGGGCGACTATCCCACCCACAGGCGGCTGGTGCGCGACCTTGTCGTGGAGTCGGGTTGTGCGGCGGTATTCGTCAACTATACGCCTTCGCCCGAGGCGCATTTTCCGAAGGCTGTCGAGGAGGTGTATGCCGCAGTGAAATGGGTGGCCGAAAACGGCCGGGAGATCGGGGTCGACGGCAGCCGGCTGGCGCTGGCGGGCAACAGCGTCGGCGGTAACATGTCGCTTGCGGCGGCGCTCGTGGCCGAGGATCACGGCGGGCCGCGGCTGCGCACGCTCGTGCTGATGTGGCCCGTGACCGATGCGGGGTACGACTGGGATTCGTATGTGAAATACGGCCGCCAGCGGTTCCTGACCGCGCCGTTGATGAAATGGATGTTCGGCAAGTACGTTTCAGACCCGGCTCAGCGCGGCAACGACCTCATGTCGCCCGTGCGTGCTTCTGCCGAACGGCTGCGGGGATTGCCTCCGACGCTGATCGCCGTTGCCGAGAACGACATCCTGCGTGATGAGGGCGAGGCGATGGGGCGTCGTCTGGACGAGGCGGGCGTCGAAGTGACGACCGTGCGCTTCAACGGTGTGGTACACGATTGGGGAATGCTCAACGGGTTCGCCGCATTGCATCCGACGCGCACGCTGATACGGCTGGTTGGCTCCGTATTGCGGGATTACCTGGAAAAATAGGATTGGGGCTGCATTGGGAATTGTGCCGGGCTGTACTCAAACAGGCGGGCGGTGCTCAACAGGCTGACGGTGTTCAAAGAAGGGCGGGCCGGGCCGATGTCAGGGGCGGATCAGTGCCGGACGCTCCCCCGCGACAGGATATCCTCGAAATAGGCGATGGTCTTTACCAGTCCGTCGCGCAGCTGGATCGTGGGTTCCCAGTCGTTGAGCATCTTGCGGGCCAGCGAGATGTCGGGTTTGCGCTGCTGCGGGTCGTCCGATGGCAGGGGCATGTGTACGATCTTCGACTTCGAACCCGTGAGTTCCAGGACGATGGCTGCCAGTTCGTTGATGGTGAATTCATTGGGGTTGCCTATGTTGACCGGGCCCGTGAAGTCGTCGGGCGTATCGTCCATCAGGCGGATCATCCCTTCGACCAAGTCGTCGATATACTGGAACGAGCGGGTTTGTTCACCGTCGCCGTAGATTGTGATCGGTTCGTTGCGCAATGCCTGGACGATGAAATTCGAGACTACGCGGCCGTCGTTGATGTCCATCTTGGGGCCGTAGGTATTGAAAATACGGACGATTTTCACCGGGATGCCGTGTTCGCGGTAGTAGCTCATGAAGAGCGATTCGGCACAGCGTTTGCCCTCGTCGTAGCACGAGCGCAGTCCCAGCGGGTTCACGTGGCCCCAGTAATCCTCGGTCTGCGGATGTACCAGCGGGTCGCCGTATACTTCCGAGGTCGAAGCCTGCAAGACCTTGGCGCGGTTGTAACGCGCCATGCCGAGCATGTTCATCGCACCGATGACCGAAGTCTGCGTCGTCTTGACCGGGTCGTGCTGGTAGTAGATCGGCGAGGCGGGGCAGGCGAGGTTGTAGATCTCCTCGACCTCTGCCATGTAGGGGTAGATTATATCGTGCCTTATGACTTCGAAATTGGGGTGTTTCAGCAGGTGCCGGATGTTGCTTTTGTGACCGGTAAAATAGTTGTCGATGCAGATTACGTCGTTTCCTTCACCAAGCAGCCTTTCGCATAGGTGCGAACCGATGAATCCGGCACCGCCGGAGATTAAAACCCTCTTCATTCCAATTTGCGTCTTTTTTGATCGTCAAATATACTAAATATATTTTGAAAAGCATATCTTTGTACGCGCAAATCGCTTAAATAGTGAACAAAATGGGTCGCAAAGCCGTTTCTATTCTTTTTTATGGTATTTCGGTGGTGCTCACCGGGCTGCTTCTGGTCGCCGCCGTCCTGTGCCGGTATGCTTCGTCCGTCTCCCCCGGGGAGGGCGGATTCTGGGCGACGCTCGCTTTGCTCATGCCGGTCGTGCTGCTGGCCAACGTGGTTGCGCTGGTCTGGTGGACGGTTCGCCGCAAATGGATTGTCCTGCTGATGCCACTGGTCGCGCTGGTGCTCAACCTGGGGTATATTTCGGCCATGGTACAGCTTCCCGATTTCAAGGACTCGGGTGACCCGCACGACATCCGCATCGCCACGCTCAACGTAAACGGATTCCGCAGGCTGGGTTCCATGCCCGCTACGGCCAGGGCCATCGCCGGCATGATGAACCGCGAGCAGGTCGACGTGCTTTGCCTGCAGGAGTTTATGGACAGCAGGGAATTCCCGGCCGACAGCATCGGGAAGGTCTTTGCCCCGCGGATGCCCTATTTCCTGCATGAGGGCAGTGCGGCCCTGGTCAGCCGATATCCCGTTCTCGATCATAAATACGTCCGGTTTGCCGATACGAGCAACGACTACCTGCGTGCCGACCTGCTCGTCGTCGGCGATACGGTGCGACTCTTCGCTGTCCACCTCCAGACTTCGGGCATTGCCCAGCTCAGGCACCGGTTCCGGAAGGATTACGACCGCGACGCCCCCGTCGAGCAAATCTTGGGCGAACTGGAACACAACAGTAGTATCCGTGCCGGGCAGGTAGGTGAAATCCGTGCCGAAATGGATGCTTCGCCCTATCCGGTGATCCTTGCGGGCGACTTCAACGATACGCCTTCGTCCTATACCTACCGTACGATGAAGGGGGACATGACCGACGGTTTCCGTGACAGCGGGAGCGGTTACGGCGGTACTTTCCGCTATCTGGGAGGGGTACTGCGCATCGACTACATCTTTTACGACGACGCTTTCGAGGGCATCCGTTATTACATGCCTCCGGAAGACGTCAGCGACCACAAGGCCGTGGTCGCTGAACTGCGGTTCAGGTAGCGGACGCAATCGTCACGCTGCCGTCATGTCTTTTTCCCGGGATCAGCGGGCCTCCTGTGCCTCGGCCACGCCGCACTTTTTCATCTCATTGCGGCCATGGAATACCGGGTAGTACATCAGTTCGGCACGCGCCGGGTTGAGGCGGTAGGAGCCTGTATAGCGGGGCAGGAGCCTGACGGTGAAGGTATGCGTCCCCTTGCGGAGCTTGTTGCAGAAGACGGCGACCTTCTCCTTGTAGTATTCCCGGTGCGCCTCTTTCCAGAAATCGCCTTTCTCTTTCGAGTCGTAGGAACAGCCCGCGGGGATCGGGATCTCGACCATGACGTATTCGGCGTCGGAATCGGCCGTTACGGTTGCCACCAGTTCGACGCGCTCCCCGGCATGGAGTGTTGTCACGGGCTTGCCGTCCTTGCGGAACAGGGTAGAGACCGTGAAGCCTTCTGCCGCAGGTTCCGGTTTGTCGTTCCAGGCTTGTTGGTAGGCTGTGAAGAATACGGGCATGGAACCCTCTTTGCGGACGGTTATCTCCTTTCCGGGCTCGTATGTCCGGGTCAGCGGGAATTTGCCGAACCGTTGTCCGTCGATCGTCAGGCTCGCTTCGCGGAACGCGCCGCCGTCCTTTTCCAGCATGTCGGGCATGATGGTTTCCACGATCCGCGACGATTCGTAGGTGTTGCGCCACGAACCGCTTTTACGCTGTTCGAAGAAGTAGTTGCGGATCTTTTCCAACTCGGCCTTGCGGTTGCCCGCGGCGCGCAGGATGCGGTATGCCGTGAGCGTGTTCTCGACGTCGCTCATGTCCGGCTGCGCGAACCTGCGGGGCGTCGGTTCCAGCGGCGCTTTGTCGCGCCAGTACAACGATCCCATCATGGTTCGGGAGGCCAGTGCCAGCAGCGAATCCGCGGCGGGCATCCCACCCGGGGCGAGCTGTTGCAGCATTTCCGCCGTCCGGAGCCGGTTGCCGAGCGTCGCATCGGGGATCGACGCGATGAAGGCGCAGTAGCGCGGGTAGTCGATCCTGGCGTCCAGCTTGCGCAGAAGCCCCACCAGCGAGAGCAGTTCGTTTTTTCGCATCCCTGTCGTGTCGGATGCCGCTGCCGGCATACGGCGGTTCAGGCCGGCCAGCAGCGCGTCCGTCAGTGCCTGCCGGTCGAGGCCGGTCTTATAACCCTCCGTTTCGGCGTCGAGCAATGCCTCCACGACCTGCTGTGAGATCCACAGTTCGGTCTGTTCCCGGTTCCACCACCCCCATAACTTGCCGTCGTTTTGGTTGGCCGTCAGTTTGCGCAGCAGGTTCGTGACCTTGTCGTCGTCCTTGAATTTTCGTCCGAACAGGCTGTATATCCGTTTTTTCGAGAGCAGCGCCTTGACCTTCGAAGCCATCTGCTCGTTGCAGAGGTGGGGGTAGAGGTCGATGTTTTCGATCTCGTCGAGGAATGCCTGCATGGCCGATGCCTCGGCGTGGATCGTCACGGTGCCCAGCGCCGGGTCGGGCGTGAACCGCAGGGCCGCGGTGTCGTTGAGGACGGCGAACTCCCCGTGGGTTTCCAGGATTCCGGCCTTGTAGATCGGGATCGCACGCCGCTCCCCGTCGAAATAGCCTCCGGGCGTCGTCAGCGAGTAGACGATCCGGATGCTGTCGGCATCCCCTGCGACGGCGGGTATTGCGTCCGTATGCGAGGTGGCGATGCGTATTTGCTCCTCGGCTGTCCGTCCGTCGGTTTCGATCGTGCGGCGTACGGACAAGGTGTCGCCGGTGTGGTTGGTCAGCCGTCCGGCAGCATTGAGGCTGTCGCCCGCGATGGCGAAGCGGGGGACGGAGAGCTGGGCGTTGAGCGGCTTGTACGATTTTATGCGCAGTTGCTTCCTGTCCGCCTGCCTGCGGCCGCCTACGGCGATGAAGTTGGCGTCCCAGCTGGTGATGTCGTCCGGATAAGTCACTTCGAAGGTCAGCCGCCCCGCTTTGTCGGTCGTCAGGCGGGGCTTCCAGAATGCGTCGTCGTGGAAATCGGTGCGCAGCGTGTTCGGCATGCCGGCCTCGAGCGGGAAGCGGTCGCCGCCCGCCCCGTTCCGGTCGGTGGTTTCGATGAAGATGATCCCGTTTGCGGCCCTCGTCCCGTAGATTGCTGTGTTCGCGTCCCTGACGATGTTCATCGACAGGATGCTTCCCTGATCGAAGTCCGACAGCGCCCCGTCGTAGGGTACGCCGTTCACGACGATCATCGGGGCCTGGCCGGCGATTGTGCCCGTTCCCCGCACCTGTATCCCGGCGGACATGCCCGCGAGCGTACTTGTGAGCGTTTCCGTTTCCTCGTCGAATTCTGCGAATGCCACTTCCGTTGTGACCGTCGCGGAATTGGCCGTGCTTCCCACCACGGCCCTCTTTCCGGACTTTCCGTAAGCTACGACCACGACCTCTTCCAGTGCGTTGTAATCTTCTTCCAGGGCGATGTTATAGTTGTAGCCGGAGATCAGTTTGGTGGCGAAATTCCGGTAGCCGATATAATTGACGACGAGCGTTCCCCGTCCCGTGTCCGAAAGGGTGAATTTTCCGTCCGTATCCGTGACGGTTCCGACGTTAGTCCCGTCGATCTGCACCGATGCCCCGGCAATGGGCTCCCCATACGGGTCGCGCACGGTGCCCGTGACGACTTTGCCCGTCAGGTTGGCTTCGCTGATGCGTCCCGGGTTCCGCAACGGGTTGTCCCGCTCCGCCTCCGCGGGCTTGTAGTCGGCCAGCGGTGCCGCGGGGCGCGATACGCGCAACATTCTTTCCAGTTTCCCGAACAGCGCGCGGCTGCGGTCGTCGGCCGGCTCCTTTACGAGCGAATCCATCCGCAGGTAGTTGATGCCGCCCTTCCGCAGCCTTATGGTGGCCGAACAGCGGGTCGTATCCCTGAAGATGAGGTCTACGCGGAGGTTCCCCTCCGGCAGCCTGTCGATTTCGGTCGTCGTGCCGTAGTAGAGCCTGCTGGCGGGGTACTTGCCCGTCGATTGCAGGAACACCATGATCGGCTGTGCCCTTGTGCCGTCCGCCAGCTTGCCTGTGGACAGTTGCAGGCGGCAGCTGTCCATGAGCGATATCTGCGGGACGGCAGAGATCAGCCCCGATTCGTTTTCGACCATGTCGGCGAGCTGCCGCCTGAATATGCCGTGGATCGATTCGGCCGTAAGCGCGTCCTGCCCGAAGCAGACCTCCTGCGTGAACGGTTCGAGCTGCCTCCGGATCGGGTTCTGCTCCCAACTCTGTTGTTTCAGGTAGTTGTTCCGAATGTCGTAACGGTAGCCGCCCTCGATCTCGAAACTGTTGACTGCAAGCGTATCCGAATAGAGCGTTCCGACCTGCATGCCCCCGGTGGTGAATCCCCGGTAGGGGAACGGCCCGGCCAGGATCGCCGTTTCGGCCTGCGGCCTGTCCCAGCGGTAGCGGCGGGCCTGCTTCTCCGCGCCGTTGAGGTAGTAGCCGACCCCGCCGGCATTTATAATGCCCGGCAGCTCGGTTTCAACCGTGTAGGAGGATTGCCTGTCCGGCTGTCCTGTGAGCAGGGTTGCTTTCCCGAAGGTATTGTCGACCGTAATCATGTGCCGCGTCAGCAGCGCTGTCTCGCGCTGCGTGAGCATGCCTTTCTCTTTTCTTCCGTATTCCCGGACGGAGATCCGCACGGGATGGTTGTCCCCGGAAGCCTCCCAGGGTTGCACTGCGGATCGTCCGCCGTCTACCGAAACGATGGTTTTCAGCCCTTCGCCCGCATAGACGTTCTCGATGGTCACCTCCCTGTCGTAGGTGCGCAGCCGCAGCGTGTGCAATCCCGGCCATATCGGGAAGCTGTACGGCGTCAGTTGCTGCGCCTGTTTGAAATAGTGGGGTTGTTCGTCGATCCACAGGACATGGATGCCCTGCACCTCCCCGTCGACGACCACATAGGGGGATAGCTGGGTGAGCCTTCCGGGGGCTTCCTCGGTGTAGGCGTAGAACGGCTCCGGGTAGAGGAATTTGTAGTATTCGATCGAATCGAGTCCCATGCGCTGCCGCCACAGCGGCCAATCCATCCTGCTGCGGGTGTTGTAGAGGAAATCCTCGTCGGCCTCGTAGTTCTTCGGGGTGATGGCCTTTCCCGACACCGACTTCCCGTATATCGCCACTGCCGGCGGCAGGGCTTCGAATTTCGAGGTGAACGCATAGGCCGTCACGTCGGCATTTTTCACCGGGCGTCCCTTGCGGTCTTTGACCGCCACTTCGACCTTTGCGCTCTGTCCGGGGTAGACGGTCGCCGCCGTCGTTACCTCCATCGTGATGTTTTTCTCCGTGAAGGGCAGTTCGCCGCGTATCGTCCGGGCATTCTCGCCCTGCAGGTAGGCTATCTGCATCGAATAGCCCTTGCGGCCGTTGTCCTTGCGCGCGAAGTCGAGTTCGGTGGCATACCCCTTGGCAATCGTCTTGTCCCCCATGCAGATGGTGTACCAGAACGGGAATTTCGCGGGGTTGTTCACCACCAGCCGGACGTTGCCGTCCCGGCGGAAGAAGCGGTGCCCGATCAGTTCGCCCGGCAGCTTTCCGACCTCGATGTCCTCCGATGCCGTGGCGCTCTGCACCTCGTATTCGCTGACGATCCACGACAGCGGCACACTGCAGGGCAATGTAACCGAATCCTGCCATACGATCCCGTATTCCGGGTTGTAGGCGGTTACCAGGGCACGGCTTTCGACGCTTTTGCCGTCGTACAGTTCACGCAGGGCGAGCATCCCCTGGTCGGCCGAATAGTCGATCCGCCTCCGCCTTGCGTCCCGGTACAGGCTTATGCGCTCATCCCTGCGTTCGTTGCCCGCATCGAAGAACGAGCAGGCGACGTCGTAATACATCGACACGCCGTCGACGAATATCGAGTCGGGCAGAATGATTTCCTTCGTGGACTTGCCCTCCATGCCGAACGTATGCTCCCAGAGCCGGTCGGGGACGAATGCCGTGCGGGCGAGGAATTTGCAGCCCATGTACCTGGCGGGTTTGACCAAGACCTTTACCCGCCCGTCGTATACCGGCATGTTGTTCTCGTCCGCTGCGCTCAGTGAAATCCTCACCGTGTCGCCCCGGGCGTATTTTTGCTTGTCGGCCCTGGCCGTGAAGGTGAGCTTCCCGAGTTCGTACTCCTCGTAGCGGAAACGGCCCGTGACGTCATTCGCACGCTTGTCGTCCGTCCGGAAACGGAGTGTGTAATCCTTGTCGAGACGGAGGCGGAGGCTGTCCGAAAGCCTGAACTCCCATTCGTACATGCCGGGACGGTAGGGCGCCAGCGATACGAGGGTCGTGTCTATCGACGGGGAGTAATACGAAACGAGTGCCACGTCGACCTTCCCGTCGAGGGGCTTGCCTTTGCGGTTGATGTGCGCCTTGAATTTCACCGTTTCCCCGGGTTTGTACCTGGGTTTGCTGAATACCACGAACCCGTCGTACTTGTTCCGCGCGGGCAGCTTCCCCGGTGCGAAAACCCGCTTGAAGGCTGTTTTGACCGTTCCCCAGGCCGTTTTGAAGAACCCGGGACGGTAGGTGTAGTCCGGTTCGTTCCCGATGGTGATGTAATGCAGTACGCCGTCGTTGTTTACTTCGACCGTGGCCTCTTCGCCGCGGATGCGCGGCAGGTTGTAGGTGCGTGTGGCAGGGTCGTATTTCATCCGTTTCGAGCCCCGTTTTACCACGGCATCGTCGATGGTGTTGCCCAGCGTGTCGCAGAGTATCAGCATCACCTGCTCGTCCCTGACGAGCCGGTAGTAGAAATTGTCCACGACATGGTCGCTGTATACGAGTTCGTTTCCGTCCGTCCAGACCCGCAGGTAGTTTCCCCGGGAGAGCTGCGGGATCTTTCCTGCCGCAGCATATTTGCCGACGAACGTGTGCAGCATTTCTTCGTCGGGCGCCTTGCCTTTCACATGCAGTTCGCGGAGCTCTTTGGCATTGGGTTTATAGATGAATATTTCCGGGGAGGTGCGGCGGCTTTCGGGCAGCGGGGTCTGCGCCAGGCAGGCGGCCGTGCAGAGAAGCCCCACGAGGATCGTACTGCAATACTTCATGGCGAGGTCGGGGTTTTATCCTGCAATATAACAAAAAGATCGCTCATGGCGACCTTTTCGGGGAACTATCTGTGCGTGTCCGTCCGGATTTTACGGAGATATCGTCTCTTCCGCCTTTTCCACGCGGAAAAATGCGGTCAGACTATCGAACCATTTATCGCTCAGGGACGCGCAATACCCCCCCCCTCCGAGTCTTCTACGGTCTCGGACTTAGGTTGCACCTTGGCGATGGTGAACGTAAACGTGGAGCCTTCGCCCAGTGTCGATTCGATGGTCAGCTCCCCGCCGTTGCGGCGCGTGAGGTCTTGCACGAGCTGCAGGCCCAGCCCCGATCCCTCTTCGTTCTTGGTGCCGTAGGTGGTGTAGTGTATTTCGGGGTTGAGCAGTTTGGGCAGGTTTTCCTCGCTGATACCCGTGCCGAAGTCGCGTACGCTTATTACGGCATGGGTGGGGGTTTCCCGCACGCTGATGACGATCCGTCCGCCTTCGTTGCTGTACTTGATGGCGTTCGACATCAGGTTGCGCATGATCGTTTTCACCATGTCTACGTCGCACGGGACGGTAATCGGGCCGGGGATGTCGTATTCGACGGCGATGTTCTTGACCTGTGCCACGAGGTCGGACATCTTGCTGGCGAAAACCACGACCTCCGAAATGTCGACCTCCTGGAACACCGTGTTCATGCGTCCGATCTGGCTCTTCGTCCATTTGAGCAGGTTGTCCAGCAGCATGAAGGTGCTCTCGGTGATGTTGTTGCCCATCGTGATCATCTCCATGTTGTCTTCGCCTATCTGTTGCTGCGTAAGGTTTATCGAGAGCATGTTGAAAACCATCTTCAACGTGCCGATCGGCGACCGCAGGTCGTGGGCTATTACCGAGTACATCTTGTCGCGGGCGTCGACCGTGGCCTGCAATTCGTCGCGCTGCTGCATGATCGTGCGCTGCGCCGCCGCCAAATAGATGTGGTGCGATACGCGGGTGATCAGCTCCTCGTGGTTGAACGGCTTGGAGACGTAGTCGCTGGCTCCCAGTTTGAACCCCTTGACGATGTCTTCGGGGTTGTGCAGCGCCGTGAGGAAAATCACCGGGATGTCCTGCAATGCGGGATCAGCCTTCAGGTGTTTGATCACCTCGTAGCCGTCCATGTCGGGCATCATGATGTCCAGCAGGATCAGGTCGGGGAGCTCCGTCGCGGCCTTTTCGAGTGCCTCGTTACCTCCCGATGCCGTGACGATCTTGTATTTGGCACGGCTCAGCACGGCTTTCAGCAGCATGATGTTGGTGGCAATGTCGTCGACGGCCAGGATCGTGTAGTCCTCGGGATTTATGGCGATGTTTTTCATGAGGAGAGGTTTAGACATGCAAATATAGCATAATATTTCAGGTTCCGTTCAAAAATCGGTCAGGCTCTGCGGGCTTTCTCCCAGGCACCCTTTCCGCGGTGGGTCGCCAGGTACGATGCCCCGCGGAAAACATTGAGGTTCATGAAGAGAAAATAGTAGGGGATGAAGAGCAGCCTGTTGCGGTGCCCGCTGCGCTCCAGCGCCCATCCCGTGAGGGCGGCCAGGTAGAATGCGCATTGCAGGGCGAGGATCGCGGCATAGAGCGCCGGATGGCCCGACCACAGCAGCGCGACGTTGAGCGGCAGCAGTGCGACAAGCACTACGGGGGTCAGCGTCCAGCGCAGCGCGCGGTGCGATACGTACTGGAACCACAGCACCCCGTAACGGAACGGATTGAGCAGCTTGCGCAGCCGCCATACCGATTGCAGCCCGCCCGCCGCGATGCGCTTCTTGCGTTTGCCTTCTTCGCCCATGTCGGCCGAAGGGCTCTCCAGCGCATAGGCTTCCTTGCAGTAGGCGATCCTGTATCCCTGTGCCGCGATCAGCATCGAGCAGACGAAATCGTCGAGCAGCGTATCCTCCCTCAGCGTCTGCCACAGTTCGCGCCGCACAGCGAACAACTCCCCCGCTGCCCCCACCGCCGAGTAGAGGCGGTGATCCAGCTCCTTGAGCTTCGACTCGTATTTCCAGTAGACGCCTTCCGTTGCGGCGGCGCCCGTATTCCCTGTCCCGGCGACGCGTTTTTCGCCGGCCACGCACCCCACTGCGGGGTCTTCGAAGCAGCGGACGACCTGCGCCACGGCTTCGGGGTTGAGCATCGTATTGGCATCGGTGAATACGACCAGCGGCGTGCGGACTATTCCCAGCGCCCGGTTCAGCGCCGCGGTCTTACCGCCCCGGCGCGGGTCGTGCAGCACCGTCACCTCGGGGTAGGCGGCGAGCAGTTCGACGGTGCGGTCGGTCGAGCCGTCGGTGATCCACGTCACGCGGAGCTTTCCGGCCGGATAATCCAATGCCCGGCAGTTGGCCATCTTTTCCGCCACGACCTCCTGTTCGTTGTAGGCGGCGATGAGCAGCGTCACCTCGGGCGGGTCGGCAGGAAAGGCGTACCGCCGTGCCGGGTGCACGGCTTCGCGGATCTTCACCAGCAGCCACAGCAGGATGCCGTATCCGAGGTAGGTGTAGAAGACGAGGAATACCCCCGCCCAGAAGAGTATCGCTACGGTCGTCATGCTTCGAAAAGTTCGGTTAATACCTGTTTCATCTGGTTGTCCCACGAGAGGCGTCCCTCGACCGTGCCGCGGATCTGGGCGGGCGTGAGATGCAGCCCGTCGTGGAAACGCACGAGCGCCGCGATGTCGAGGGGCGTGTCGTCGGCCGGGGCTTTCATCACGTAGTCCATGCCGTCGAAGTCGCTGTCCCGTTCCGAGTATACGAACAGGATGCCGCGTGCGGCGTATTCGCGGTTTTTGAGCGTCTTGATACCGGTGATGCCGTTGCGGTGGCGCCCGAGGCTGGCAATGCCCATGTCGCACCACTCGAATTCGGCGTCGAGCGCCGCGCCCGAACGGGGGCCGATGACCTCGGCATACTCTGCCAGGGAGTATGCGTCGATCCTGCGGCGGTATTCTGCGATGAGCGTTTCCACGCCGTCGCCTGCGATACGCAGGCGGACGATGCACTGGTGCGGGGCGGCGTAATACTCCCTGAGCCCTTCGATCACGCGGTCGAGGCCGTGCCAGAAATGGATGTTCGCCACGGCCAGCAGCCGTAAGTTGTGGTGATCCCCGTGTACCTGGGTTTTGAGCGGGATACTCCGGAAGTCGATGCCGTTGGATATACGGATCGTCGGGCGGCCGAATATCTCCGTATCGTCGGAGAAGGTGACGATGCGGTCGATGTAGCGGGCCATGCGGCAGCGGAACATGCGGTCGATGCGCAGTTTGAGCTTCCGCACCGCGGGCGACTGCGCGAATTCGGCGTCGTAAGGGTAGGTCGGGATTTCAAGCGCGATCCGCACGCCGAGTTTTTTGACCTTGCGCAGCCAGTGGATCAGCACCGGGCTGGCGTTGTGGTCGTGGCGGATGTAGAGGAACTCCACCCCTTCGTGGCGGATGTAGCGCGTGATGTCGCTCAGCGAGACCCTTTTTTCGAGCTTGGCCCGCAATCCCTTGCCGAAGGTGCGGATCGCCTGTCCGCCGACCATTCGGCGCTGCGTGCCGTCGGGCGCTATCTCGATGTGGCACAACTCGATGTCGGCACCGTTGCGCCGCAGTGCGTCGCATTGGGCAAAGATCTTCTTGCTGATGCCGCTGTGGGCCGAAAACCCGTGGAAGACGACAAATAATCCTTTCATGTTGTTATCGTTTTTTGCGGGCCAGGAGCCGTCCTGCAAGTCCTTTCAGGTCGTATTCGCCGCTCAGGTGCACATAAAGGAGCCATACGCCGAGTGCCGCCGTCCCCTTGAGGGCGAGCGACGCCACGAGCGGCATCGGCGGGAGAAGCCATCCGACTGCTGCCAGGGGCAGGCCGACGAGTGCCGTGAGCAGCAGCGGCGAAAGGAAATTCCGCCAGAACCGGCGCCATCCCGTGCGCAGCGTGAGGCAGAACAACGCGTGGTAACACTGCACGAAGTTGACGGCGAACGAGGCGCAGATGCACCAGGCCACGGCTTCGGTCGTGCCGAATGCGAAGATGCCGGTGCAGATCGCCGCGACGTTGAGCGCCGCCGAGAATACGCCGCAGAGGAAGAGCATCCGCGTGGCGTTGGCGGCCTGGAAGATCGAGCCCGAGGTGGACATCACGATCTGGATGCCGACCGAGAGCGCCAGTATCCGGAACACCGGGACGGACGGCTCCCACTGGTCGCCGAAGATGATGAGCACCAGCTCCTGCGCCGTGAAGAAGAGCACGGCCGAGAGCGGCAGCCCTATGAACGCCAGCAGCCGGACGACTTTCAGGTAGGAGGCGCCCAACTGCTTCAGGTCGTGCTGCATCTCCGAAAAAATGGGGTGCATGACGGGCGAAATGACATAGGCGATGTTTTGCAGCGGGAGCATCATCAGCCGGTACGACTTGTCGTAATAACCCAGTTGCGAGAGGCTCATGTAACGTCCCATGAGCAGCTTGTCGAGGTTGCGGCTGAAATAGTTTATCAACTGGAACGAGAACTGGTAGGCCGAGAACGAGAATACTTTGCCCAGCGCCTTGCGTCCCGGGCGCAGGCGCAGCGGCAGCGGGTTCTGGCGGTAGTTTATCGCCAGGAGCATCAGGCTCGAAAACACCGGGTTGATCGTCAGTGCGTAGATGCCTGCCCCGGCATAGGCCGCGGCGATGGCGGCCGTGCCCCCTGCGATTTGCACCGTGAGCGACCGCATGGCGGCGAACCGGAAGCGTTTCTCCTTCAGGATAAGTGCATTGGGGACGATGTTGGCCGCGGCGAAAAAGAGGTTCAGCGCGAGGATGCGCAGGACGTTGCGCAGCACCTGCGAATCGCCGTAGAGAGAGGCGATCGTGCCGGCTGCTGCGAAAAACAGCAGCGCCATGACTGCCCCCGACCATACCGAGAGCGAGAATATCCCGCCCAGGTCGTGCCTGTCGAGGTTTTTGTGCTGGATGACGGCCGGGCCGATGCCCAGATCGCTGAAGATGGCAAAGAAGGCGATCACTACCGTGGCGATGTTCACCACGCCGAACTGCTCGGGGGTGAACAGGCGCGAAAGGATACCCGTCACCACGAGCGTTACGACGATGCCCGCGTACTTTGCGATCGAGGTGTAGAATACGCCCGAAGCCAATTCCCGCCTGACACTCATTTCCCGTTTTCTTTTTTTAGCGGTTTCTTGAACAGCAGCGTCGCCAGGGCACGGCCGTCGATGCTGCCCGGGTAGTGCCGCAGGGCATCCCAGGCCAGTTTCCAGCGTGCCCCGGCCGGAAGTGCCCAGGCGTTGCGCATCACGGGGCGCAGTATCTGCCTCGTGAGCGTGCGTATGAGTTGCCGCTGGCCGGCGTCGCGCGGCGCGGCAAAGCGGTTGAGTTCCCGCAGGACGGTAGTGTAGCCTTCGAGGTTACGGCGCGAAAACCCGCGTCCCATGATCGAATCCCCGTGTATGCGCCGCTTGAAGAACGAGCGTTCGATTCCACCTGCACGCGACGCCCCGAGGTAAAGTTGCGGGGTGAAGAGTTCGTCTTCATGGAGTATCCCCGGGTAGAGGCGCAGTCCCAGCCCGCGCAGGTAGGCGGTGCGGATAAAACTCAGGCAGGCCGAAGCCCGGTAGCAGTGCAGTGCGAGCATCCTGCGCAGCAGGGCGGTGCCGTCGCAGACCTCCGTTCCGAAATATTTTGCACGCCGGTAGTCGAACCATGCGGCGTCGGAGGCCGCTGCCCCGAAGCTTTCGGCGTCGAAGAACACGAAATCGAGCCGGTCTGACTGGCAGCGTTCGTAGCAGCGTTCGAGGGCGTCGGGTTCCAGCAGGTCGTCGCTGTCCATGAAGTAGATGAATTCGCCCCGGGCACGGTCGATCCCTGCGTTGCGGGTCTCAGAAAGCCCTTTGTTGGGCTGGGTGTAGAGCCGGATGCGGTCGTCTCCGGTGGCTATGCGTTCGAGTACGGAGAGGCTGCCGTCCGTCGAACCGTCGTTGATGACGATGAGTTCGATGTCGCGCAGGGTCTGTCCCATGATCGAACGCAGGGTCTGTTCGACATAGGCCTCCGTATTGTATACGGGAATGACGACGCTGACTTTCGGGTTATTCATCGACACGTATCCATTTTGCGCGTGCGGCGTCATAACGCTTGATTACGCGCGCCGGGTTGCCTACGGCGACGCTGTACGAAGGGATGTCCTTGGTGACGACGCTCCCGGCGCCGATCTGGCAGCGTTCGCCGATCGTGACGCCCGCCACGACCACCGAATTGGCGCCGATATGCGATTCACGTCCGATCGTCACCTCTTTACGCACGAGTTCCTGTGCATTCGAGTCTCGTGTCCCGTCGGCATAACCGTGGTTGAACCCCGAGATGAAGACATGCTGGCCCAGTCCGGCCCGGTCGCCCAGGCGCACGGGGCCGATGATCACCGATCCGATGCCGATGCGCGCCTGGTCGCCGATCACCACGTCTCCCGCACCGTTATTGACGACCGCATAATCCTCGATCAGGGCGTCGCGTCCCACTTCGAAGCGCCGCCAGGGGAAAACGTCGAGCCGCGCGTGGCGGCGGATAAGCGCACCGCGGCCTTTTTTGTGAACAAAAGGGTTCACGAACCAGCGCACCCAAAGACGGGGCCGGGGGTGCTTGTGCGGCGAAATCAGCCCGATGACGAATTGTTTGAGCCGGGGATTATTTTTGATTCGGTCGATCATCTTGTTGTATCCATATGCGTCAGTATGCAAATATAAGCAAACTTTGCGGGATTTGCCATTCCGGGTGTTTTTTCGGTGCAAAAAGGGCGTTTTGCGGCGGAAGAATGCGGGGCTGAAAATATTTCGGGCTTTTTTGATATAAAATAGAATTAAAATGTTTACATTTGTGCAGTTTTAAATTACATCCGGATCCGGGTGTTAATTACGTTTGAAAATTACGTTGATTATGAAAAACCTATCCCTCTTTACGGCTATGTTCGCCTTGTTGCTGGGCGGATGTGTGGAAAAGGTTCCTTCGAATCCGAATGGCATTCCCGAAGATGTCGAGCGGGTCGTGGATATGTCCGTTCCCGCATCGTTCGATTGGAAAACGACGGCTCCTGTGGCCTGCGAGTTCACCGCACCGCACCTTTCGCGTGTGCATGTGGCTGCGCAACGCGGCGCTGAGCCTTTCGCTTCGTTCATGGTAGGCGACGGTGCCGATGCCGTGAAGCTGGATCTGCCTGTCACGGCCAAGACGCTTTACGTAAGTTATGAAACTGAAAACGGCTTGTCGCCGCAAGAGGCCGTTCCTGTGGCCGGTTCGGCCGTATCGTATGCGCTCGCTTCGAACGGGAAGGATTATACGGGCATCGAGGACGGGGACAAGAACACCACGATCGGCGATGTGATTTATATGCCTGCAAGCGGTTGGGGAACGCTTCTTTTCGAGGATTTGTGGCCGTCGTACGGTGATTTCGATTTCAACGATTTCGTCATTAATTATAAGGTGCAGCTCCATATGAACAACAAGAACAAGGTTTGGGGCATGCATATCGGCGTTCGTGTGAAAGCGGTCGGCGGGTCTTTGCCCTATGACCTTTGCCTTGCGATGAAAGGTGTGAAAGGCGGTGAGATCGACGGGATCGAGCCTGTCGAAATGTATAATACCGGCAATGCCCGGCTCGTGGCGCTCAATTCGGCGAACTACGTGAAAGACCCTGCCGTCCTGCGCTTCGAGAATATCCGCACCAATCCCAACCGGCAGTCCGGCGCCGCTTATGTGAATACCGAGGAAGGGTACGAAATGACGGAGGAGCAGTTGGTCAATGCCTCGTTCTTTGTCGAGTTCCGTAATTCGATCGCTATCGGGGATGTGGCTTTCGACACGTTCGATTTCTTCCTCAGCCGCGAACGTGACGGCAACAACATCGAAATTCATATGGGCGGATTCGAGCCGACTCCCGATGCCGAACCCGATTACGCTTTCCTGAAAGCCGGGAGTGCTGCTACCGACAAGGCCGGCGATTATTATTATTCGAACGACAGGCTGGTATGGGCGCTCAACATTCCCCATGATATCCGGCATACCTATGAGAAGGTGGATTTCCTGAAGGCTTATCCCGAGATGGCCGATTGGGCGCAGTCGGGCGGTGCAAAATCGCAGGATTGGTATTTGCACGGGGTCGAGCAATACCTGGTGAGGAAGAAATAAACAGGTAGCAAGGAACTTCCTGAATAGAAGGGTGTCCGCAAGTGCGGGCACCCTCTTTTCGTCGCCGGAGTCCTGTCCGCCGATGTGCGGGTTCCCGGATTGTCGGAAGAACTCGCGATGTATCCGTTGTCCGCTTCCGGACGACGGGTTTTTTCAATCGTTTGCGCTGTGTCCGGGTTACTTCCCGAGCGATTCGTAGAGTGTCAGCAAATGCCGGGCGGTCTTTTCCCACGAGAATTGTTTTACCCGATCGAGGCCGTAGGCGACTTGCCTTGCGCGGAACGCTGCGTCGGTTTCGAGCCGCAGCAGGGCGTCGGCGATTGCCTTCGGGTCGGTCGGGTCGACGAGGATGGCGCCTTCGCCCGCCACTTCGGGGATCGCCGAGGTCGCGGATGTCACCACGGGCGTGCCGCAGGCCATCGCTTCGAGCTGGGGGATGCCGAAACTCTCGCGCAGCGAGGTGTAGAGGAACGCCGAAGCCCTGTTGTAGATGGCCGGCAGGTCGCTGTTGGGGATATATCCCGCCAGGCGGAGCATCCCGCGCAGCCGGGGTTCGCCGATCTCCCGCAGGATCGCTTCCGCGGGTTGTTCCCCGAGGTCTGCGATCAGCAGCGGCAGCGGCTTTTCGGAGCGCCGTACGTATTCGGCATAAGCCTTCAGCGTGCCGGGCGTGTTCTTCTTTGGGTCGGTATTGCCCAGGAAAAAGAGGAATTCGGGGTCTTGCAGGTATTTACAGACGGTTTCCGCCGTGCCTTCCATCGGGCGGAACCGGTCGTTGTAGCCGTTGTGAATGGCCATGATGCGTCCGGGGTCGAAGTTCAGTGCGGTGCGGATGCGGTCGCACTCGAATTGCGAGACGGTGATGACCATCCGGCATCTGGGCAGGATGCGCGGCACTACCAGGCGGCGGTAGACGCGCCCCAGCGACTGGTAGAGCGATTTGTTGCGCGCGGCCTGTTGCTCGAGGAAGATGATGTCGTGGAGCGTCAGGATCAGCGGGGTATTCCCCCATACGGGCGCCGTGTTGCTCGTGCAGTGCAGCAGGTCGGGTTTCACGCGGGCCACGGCGCGCGGCAGCGCCCACTGTTCCCACAGCGGGTAGCTCGGGCAGCGGAGCGTCGTGATGTGCATGTTGGGGCTCTCCTCCAGGCAACGGTCTTCGCCTTCGCCCGTGAAGATGAAGTATTCGTTCTTCGTGTCGAGCCGTTGCAGGCAGCGGATGGTTTCGAGCGCCACGAAGTCCATGCCGTGTTTGTTGGGGCGGAAGATGCGCTGTGCCTCGATCGCAATTTTCATGGTCGGTTTCCGGTATTGTTTCCGGGGGCTTTGTTTCCGGCCCCGGTATGTTCGGTGTGGATGAATTTGTCTTTGGTGCCCCGCAGCCGGAAGAGGTTGGCCAGCGTCAGCAGGAACAGGACGGGCATTCGCCTAAGGGCGTGTCCCAGCCGGTCGTCGGCCTGCTCGTCGGGCAGCGCCATCGCCATGGCCAGGAGCAGCAGCAGGACGGCCACCCACCATTTTATCGAACCCATGGGTGCGCATACCGTCATCACGACGGCCCACAGGGGCACCAGCCCCAGCAGCAGGATGCGCGGCGGCAGGCACCATTGCAGCAGCTTGTCGCAGTAATCCGTATTCCCCGAGAGGATTGCGCCCGGAAGCTGCCTTACGGCCGATGAAAGGGCGTAGAACTGTGCCGCTATCCAGCGCCGCCGCTGGTTGTAGTAGGCACCTTCGCCCTGTACCTTCTCGTCCAGCACGCGCACGTCGTCCAGGTAGTCGATGTAGATGCCCTGCCTCAGCAGCAGCGCTTCGAGCTCCTTGTCCTCGCCCGAAGTGGTGCAGCGGGCGATATTGTCGCGGAACCATTTGTAATCGAAGGCCATGCCCGAGCCGATCAGCGCCGAAGAGAATCCCAGCGCCACATGCCCGCGACGGAAAATCGAGTTGTTGATCTCCTCGCTCGCCGCATCGAGTATGGCAGTGTCCGTGTCGCGGTTCTTGGCCGTGCGGTGTGCCTGCACGGCCTGGATGCCGCTGTCGAGGGCGTCGTTCATGCGGGCGATGAATTCCCTGCCCGCCAGGTTGTCGGCGTCGAGTATGGCCACGGCCTCCGCGCCGTCCGGGCCGATTTCCCCTACGGCGAAGTTGAGCGCCTTAGCCTTGGAGCTGTTTTCGAAGGAGACTTCCAGTACGCGGATCGGCATCCGGCGCAATTGGGCGAGCGTGGCCGGTTGCAGTCGGTCGGCGATGACGACTACCTCGTGCAGTTCCTGCGGATAGTCTTGTTGCAGCGCAGACTGCGCTGCATGGACGATCACCGCGTCGCTTTTGTAGGCCGGGATCAGCGTCACGAACCGGCGTTGCCGCCGTGCCGGGGGATAGGTGTCCTTGCGTGCGCGCGTCGAGGCGGCCGCAAAGACGAAGAGGTAGAGCACCGGGAGTCCCAGTACGAAGACGAATGTCCAGTCGAGGATGTCGAGCAGTAGCGTCATGCCGTTTTGTTTTTCAGGGTGAAGAAGCCCCCGGCACCGCGCAGTACGGCCTTTGCCAGGTCGCCGCGCCCGCGTGCCAGCGCCGCGGCGATGTTTTTGGGGACGGCGATGCATAGTTGGTAGGCGACGGAAAGCATCCGGGCGGTGCCGTGCAGGTTCCGCCATGCGAACAGCAACCGGTTGCGGGTCAGGTAGTAACTCCTCAGGGGGCTTTGCTGTCCGGTCGTCGCGCTCTCCTTGTGGAATACCGTGCAACGGGGGTCGTAGGCTATTTGCCAGCCCTGTTCACGGATACGCACCGACCAGTCGAGTTCTTCGTAGTAGAGGAAATAGATATCGGGCATCGTTCCGGCTTTTGCGGGTACTTCGCGCCGTACCATCATCGCCGCGCCGTGGGCGTAGGGCGTGTCGCGCGGCGTGTCGAACGACCCGTCGTCGGGCATCCCGAAGCCGATGAGCGCGTTGCGCAGCGTGACGCGCGTCAGGGGCGTATACCCGGCGAACTGGATATGCCGCGGGGGAGCGAAAAACCGGATCTTCGGGCATACGGCGCCGATCGCAGGGTTGCCCGCCAGGGTTTCGCAGAGGTAGTGCAGCGTGTCGTCTTCGACCTCGGTGTCGTTGTTGAGCAGCAGCAGGTAATCGCCTGCCGCGGCTGCGAACCCCAGGTTGTTGCCTCCGGCGAATCCCAGGTTGCGCTCGCTGCGCAGTGCCTTGATCCCCGGGTAGCGTTCGCGCAGCATGGCCGCCTCGTCGCGGGCGGAGCCGTTATCCACCACGATGATCTCCAGCGGCGCGGTGACGTGCCGCCGCAGCGATTCGACCATGGCACAGGTAAGCGCGTAGCCATTGTAGTTGACCGATATGACCGAAATCAGCGGTTTCATGCTATTCGTAATTTTCCCTTGCGTGTGGCCGTTGTGCGGACATCGCCCTGTCCAGTATCTCCTTGCGCGCCAGTTCGCGGTCGAAACGCGGCGCGAGGAAGATGAAACCCATACTCATGTAGAGGATGGCGCCCGTGGGGATCTGTCCCAGAATTTCATTGGCATAGGCCATGACCACGATACCCGAGATTCCCGCCGTAAGCGCCGCCGTGAATCCCCTCAGCTGGGTGTTCCGCAGTTTGAAGACCACCAGGTAGGCGCCACGCGCCAGTATGTAGAGCAGGATGCCGATGTGCAGCAGGATGCCGACGACGCCCGTTTCGACCCAGACCATCACGAACCACGAGTCGGTCGGGATCTGCGACAGCGGGGCGTCCGGGGCAAAGGTCTTGGCTTTGCCGCCACCGTGCCCCAGTCCGGCGCCGAAAGGCTTGTCTGCCATCAGCTCGCGCAGTTTGGCCTGGTTTGCCAGGCGCACCTGGAACGAGGGGTCGTTTGTATTGAAGGCGCTGCGGGCACGCCGGATAATGCTGTTCCCCTGCCCGATAGTGGTGAATTTCAGGAAGACGAAGGCTGCGATGACCAGGAAAATACCCGCGCCGATCATTTTGATATTGCGGGACATCATGATGAAGGCCGAGTAGCCCACGAACGGTACGGCCAGTGCGCTGCGGGTTCCCGAGATCAGCATGCCGTAGCATGCCGCGGCCGCCACGAGCAGCAGGTAGAGCTTCATCCACGAGTTGCGGTAATAGAGCGCCGAAATCGAGAACACGACCATCGACAGCCCCATCGAGCCGCCGAAATTGGCCGCGTCGCTGAAGAACGAGAAGTAGCGCACGCCGCTGTGGATGATGTGTGTCGAACGGCCGCCCAGCACGAACAGCCAGTAGTTCACCGCAGCGTTGAAGCCGAAGAATTTTTGTATGCAGGCCTTTCCGACGGCGATCAGCGTCAGCACCGACCATACGGCGAGCATGTATTTCAGGTATTTGTACTCGGTCATCGTGAGCTGCGTGAGCACGACGATAAAGAAGAAATAAAACGCGATCGACCGCACCGATGAGAACCATCCCGCGACCGAGACCGACTCCGGGTTCACTATTTCGAGGATGCAGTAGGCCATCCAGATCGCCGCCACAACGGTCAGTCCCGAGCTGGCTCGCTTCCATTCGATGGGGCGCATCAGGGCTTGCAGCGTTATTATCAGGAAGTTGTAGAAGATCAGTGCGTCGAGGATCATCCCGAACGGCAGGTCGTAGGCATAACGCGTGAGCGTCATGATGAAATAGTTGACCACGAACAGCCCGAGCATCGATATGGCGGGGTTGCGCAGCGTGACCCACAGGATGCACAGTGCAGCCGGGATCACCGAGACGGCCAGGCCGGCGAGCAACCCGTATTTGGTGAACGCCATGATGAGCACGGCCACGCCGGCGGCAAGCATTGCCCCTACGATGAGCCGGGGCACGCTGACCGGGGTGGTTATGCTGCCGTAGTGTTCCATGACGTGCCGCAGTTTATTTGACGGCCGTGAATCCGAACTGGCTGATCTGATACCCCAGCCTGCGAAGACGGCTGTAAGGGGGCATCAGGCCCGTGAAGGTTTGCACCACGTCGCGCCCCGCACAGTTGAGGCAGAGGACGACGGGGGTGCGTCCCGAGAGTTTTTCGGCCTTCTCGAAAAGTAGCTGGTCGGTGTCTTTCCACGTGCGGTTCGCCGGGGCGATGACGATGCTCAGCGCCGCATGGCGCAGCAACTCCTTCGGGACGGAGCTCGTGGCGAAGGGCGGGTATTCCACCAGCACTACGTCGGCCTCGGCGAGGGGAACTTCGCCCGGGGTGTCGTGCACGAAATCCCCGAGTTTCTCGGCCAGCAGGTACTCTTTGCGTTCGATGTCGAAATCCTTGTTCCACGATACGATGCGGACTTTCATATTCGCTTCGCGGAAGAATGCCGCCAAGTGTTCGGCGATCAGGCTCTTTCCGTCCCCGCGCTCGGTGCTCAGGATATTGAGTACGTTGGGCTGTTTTGCCGGGTCGAAATAGTTGACTGCCGCATTGCCGATATAGCGGGATGCGATCTCGCGGTATTGCTTGGTAAACCTCCGCTGCCCGAAATAGGCTTTGCCGGGAAAGGCCCCGATGACCCGCCCCTTGGTGATGCGCTCGGCGCGGACTTTGTCACGCAGCGTGCGGTCGAGCAGTTCGAGCAGGATGAAGAATCCCAGTACGAACAGGAGCGTGGCGAGGCCTGCCGCGGCAACCATCATCTTGCGTTTGCTCGGTTCCGCCTCCAGGGGAAGCACCGGAGCGTTGATGATCTTCAGCGTTGCCGAGGTCATCTGCAGGTTCTTCTGGCGCAGGCGGGCCGTGTTGAGCGCCGTGAGGATCGAGAGGTAAGACTGTTCCGAGAAGTTGATTTCGCGTCCCTTGCGTTTCAGGGTCGAGCCCACGGGCGAGAACTGCGTATATTTCTGGTCGAGTTCCTGCTTGCGGAGCTTCATCACCGCCAGTTCGGCGCGGGATTTCTCGGCCAGCAGCACGGCGGCGAGCCACTCCGTCACGATCGAATTTGCCGAGAGTCCCTCCTTCGTATACTGCTGGTTGGCGATGTTCGTCGTGAGCTCCTGCAGGCTGCGGGTCTCCTCGCTCAGTTTCCTGCGTAACTGCCCCGTGTCGTTGCGGCTGGCGGGCATGGCCGTCCGGTCGGAAATACCTTCCGTGCCGTCGGTTTCGGGCTGGAAGGCCTCGGCGGCCGACAGGCGCGAATAGATGCTCCCGATCTTATGGAGTTTCTCGATGAACTCGGCGTTGTTGCGGAAAGTCTCCTGCAACCCTTCGAGCTGCCCCTCGATCGAGGCACGCAGTTTCTCGGCGCTCTCGAAGTTCAGCAGGATCTCCTCGTAGCGCAATTCGTAGTCGCGCGAGAGGGCGGCGATGTGCTTGGTCTGCTCGTCGTAGTTGATGACACGGTGCTGGACGTTGTAGTCGCGCAGCGAATCCTCCAGGTTGCGCAGGTTGTTGCCCACCCGCTCCAGCTCGGATTCGAAATAGGCGATGACGTTGTTCGTCTCGCCGAACCGCAGGTCGCGGTACTGCTTGACGAATTCGTCGTTGAGGATAATCAGCGTGTTGTAGACGATATACGGGTCGTCGTTCTCGTAGCTGATTTCCAGCATGTCGCTGTTGGCCAGCCTCTTGACCTTGATCTGGCTCAGCGCCTGGTAGCTGTAATACGGAGGGCTCCAGTGGAACATGCCGTAGACGTGGTTGTTATGGTCTATCTCTTCGTATTTGCGCAGATTCTCGTAAGTGTTCTTTTCCGAAGTGTGGTCGACGAGCTCCATGACGTCCGGCGGGGTTTTGCTCAGCAGGTACCGTGAAGTACGTGCCGAGAGGTACTGGTTGTCGTTGTCCGGGTCGAGATGCGTAAGCCCCTGTGCGTAGAGGCGCAGCGAGACGTTCTTGAGCGTGGACTGCGACAGGATGATGTTGATCAGGTTGTCCATCGCGTTGTTGATGACGTTCCAGTCCTGGCGCGAGCCTTCGGTGGTCGTGATGTCGTATCCCGAGACGATGCCCGTGTAGATCGTCGTCGTGGATTTATAGTTGCGCGGCTTGGTACCCATCTTCAGGTAGACGAGCAGTGCGACCAGCAGCGGACAGAGTATCAGCCACCACTTGATGCGGTAAAGAAACCGCGCGGTATAGGCGATGTAATTCATATGCTATTCGGTTTCGGGCGCTTCTTTCGACACCCCGGGCATTGATATGGGTTTGTTGATGATCGGCGTGTGCGTGAGTATCTCGAGCCGCAGCAGGGCGTCGTTGAGGTTGCGCCGCACCTGCTCGTATTCGCGGGTCGCCGAGTTTTCGAGGCTCTTCTGGCGGCTCAGAGTCTGCGCGTCGAGCTTGCCTTTGACGAAGTCCACTTCGGTCATGCGGTATTGTGCCTCGGACGTGATCTTGGCTTCGGCGGCGCTCCGCAGGATCGAGAGCTGCTCGACGGCCGTGGTGTAGGCGTCGATGATCTTCATGCGCAACTCGTCGTACCAGCGGTCGAGGTCGTACTGGGTGTTCTCGATACGCTTCTTCTGCTGCTTGATCTTGTTGCGGCGGTTGAAAATCTCGTCGAGCGGGATCGAAAACGATGCCCCGACGTTCCACTAGCTTTGCTCGCGCCCGGTCGTGGTCGTCGTCCATATCGGGATGTTGCTGTCCTGATAATTCTGGTTGTAGATGTCCGACGACCCGTAGTTGTAGTTGGCGTTGAGCTTGAAATTGCGCATCCAGTTGCGGCGCACGGTTTTCAGTTCGCGCTCCTCGATCTCGCGGTTCGACTCGTAATAGCCGACCTGCGGTGCGTGGCGCGCATTCTCCATCAGTACGTGGAGCGGGGGAAGCTGCATGTCGATATAGTCTTCCGGGGTAAGCCGTTGCAGGTCGCTGTACTCGAATTCGGGAGGCGTAGGCTCGCTTTGCGCCGTAACGGCGGCGACAGCCAGCAGCAGCCAGAGTGTTAAGACGGCCCTTTTCATATGTTGCTGTTTATTATACATTTTCTTTCTGTATGAATGCGGTGAACGTGCGCAGGATTATTTTCAGGTCGAACCACGGCGACATTTGGCGGGCGTATTCGATGTCGAGCTGCTTTCGCTGCTCGGGCGAGAGCTTTCCTGCCTGCCCGCGTTTTTCGACCTGCCACAGCCCCGTGAGGCCCGAGGGGCACATGAACCGTTCGATATATTCGTCGCTCGTGAGACGTTCGGCTTCGTAGAGGGGCAAAGGGCGGTTGCCCACGACCGACATGTCGCCCCGCAGGATGTTGAAGAGCTGCGGGAGTTCGTCGATGCTGTATTTGCGCAGGAAACGCCCCAGGCGCGTGATGCGGGGATCGTTCTCGATCTTCACGAACGCGTTTTCCTGTTCGGTTTCCAGCTGGTGGTGATGGGCCTCCTCGGGGATCACGAAATCGTCCGCATAGAGCATGCCGTTTTCGGTGTCCGCCAGCAGTTTGCGAATCTCGTCGTCGTTGAGCGCCATCTTCGCATCGTCTTCGGCGACGGGTTCCGAGGCATACTGGTTCAGATCCTCCAGCTCCTTGAGCCGCTGATCTGCGTCGGAGCGCATCGAGCGGAACTTCAGGAAATCGAAGATCCGGTAGTTGCTCCCCACGCGTTTCGACTTGTAGATGACCGGCCCCGGGCTGTCGAGTCTGACGGCCACGGCCACGGCTATGAGCAGGGGCGAGAGCAGGAGGATCGCCGAGAGCGATGCCGCGATGTCGAACGCCCGTTTCCAGAGCGGCATGCGGAACAACTCTACGTCGTTCCCGCTACCTGCGACGGGTTTGTGGACGAACGTATAGTCGGTCATGAATTGCAGTATGCGGAGGAAATCTGCGCGCGATATGTCGCCCGGTACGGCGCTGTTCACGCCGGCTCCGAGGTATGCGCGCCGCTCCTCCCCGGTCAGTTGCCCCGAGATGATGAGGATGATGCCGGCACCCGGGAACCAGGAACGCAGGAACCGGATGCTGCGGATGTCCTCCTCGCCCTGCTGTTCGTAGAGGATGAAGGCGTGGTCGTCCTTGAGCGGCCTCAACTTGCCCATAGCCGCACCGATGTCCCCTGCGATACGCATCTGTCCCTCGGTCAGCTCCGTGAAACGGGCCGTGTGGTTGCCTCTGCCTTTGATGTAGATGACGGGGTACTTCAATCCAAAATCTTTTTAATCCTTATTTTGAGTTCCTGCGGGTTGAACGGTTTGACGATATAGTCTTCCGCACCCTCTTCCAGCAGGCGGATGCGTTCCGAGGTGCTGTCCTCGCTCGAAAGCATCACGACCGGGATCTGTTTGAAGAGTTCGTTGAGCTTGAGGTATGCCAGGAATTCGTCGCCGCGCATTTCGGGCATGCGGATGTCCGAGATGATCAGGTCGGGCATGTTCCCCGCAACAGCCATTCGATGGCCTGCGGCGGGTTCTGCATGTAAAAACATTCGTAATCCTGGTGGAGGTATGCGAAAAGGATTTTTGCGATTTGCTCCTTGTCATCTACGATCAGTACTTTCTTGCGGTTCATGTTCGGCGGTTCGTTGTCATCGGGTTTTTCCGGAACGGGAAGCGTCGCATGCTCGTTGTCCGGTTCCGGTCGGTTGTTTATTATTTACCTGGAATTCCGGTGCGGGCGTTGCAAAACGTGCCGTTTCCCGCTCCTGATCCGGATACCCAGTGCAAATATCGGTAAAATAATTGGCATTATAAACTTTTTAAGGTAATTTATATAGCAAAAACGTCCGGATTTTACACCTCCGTTTTCTGGATGTTATTAATTTTAAAGAAATATTTTATTATTAATCAAAAAAATGGTATTTTTGTGCAATTGTCCGGTCTTTATTGTTGTCGGGCTATTTTGTTAAACCGATGAAGTGATGGAGTGTGGCAATAGTGTAAGTCCGGTCGGCAACCGTCCCCGCTTGCTGGTAGCCGAGGATAATCCGAGTAATTATAAGCTCGTCGAGGTGTTGCTGCGCCGTGATTACGACCTGTTGCACGCCTGGAACGGAGAGGAGGCCGTCGCCTTGTTCGCCGACTGCCGCCCCGACCTGGTGCTGATGGATATCAACATGCCCGTCATGGACGGCTATGAGGCGCTCCGGGGCGTGCGGGAGATTTCGCCCGACGTCCCCGTCATCGCACTCACGGCCTATGCGTTCGAAACCGACCGCCAACGCATGTTCCAGGCCGGTTTCAACGAATGTCTTGCCAAACCCCTGCGGGCGGATGAACTCCGCACGCGGATTGCGGCGCTGCTTTCGCGATAGAAAGGGAAACTATGACCAGGAACCCAATGAAAAAAAATCGGATATTTCTTCTTCTGTGTTGCGCCCTGTTGCCCGCATTGCTTCGGGCTCAAGCGCCGCAGGAGAGGGAGAGTATCCTGATTATTTCCTCGTATAATCCGGATACGCGCCGCATGTCGGGCTTCATCGCCGAGTTCGAACGCAACATCATGGCTTCGGGCATCCCGTGCGATATCTATGTCGAAACGCTCGAATGCAAGAGCATCAACGACGCACCCATCTGGATGTCGCAGACCGAGAACATGATTTCCCGGTATGAGAACAAGGGGCTTCGCGCCATCGTCCTGCTGGGGCAGGAGGCATGGGCATCGTTCGTCTCGCTGGGGCATATCCCCAAGGATGTGATGTGCTTCTGCTGCTATGTCAGTTCCAACGGCATCGTGCTCCCGCCGCCGGAGGACAGTCTCGGCATGTGGCTGCCCCCTTCGATCAATTACATGAACATGACGGACAGCCTGAACAATGTGGGCGGTATGCTCAACAAGTATGACGTCCGCCGCAATATCGAGCTGGTTCGTTCGCTTTTTCCCGAAGCCGAGAACATCGCCTTCATCTCGGATAACACCTACGGGGGTATTTCCCTCCAGGCGCTCGTACGCGAGGAGATGAAAAACTATCCCGACATGAACCTTGTGCTGGTGGACAGCCGCGAGGGGGATGATGCGATGCATGAGACCTATGCCTCGCTGTCGCACCGTTCCGCGGCGATACTCGGAACCTGGCGTGTGGGCCGCGACGGGGAGTACCTCATGCAGCGTTCGCTCAACGACCTGGTGCAGCTCAATCCGCGCATACCGGTCTTTTCGATATCCCAGATCGGCATCGGCGACGTGGCTGTGGGTGGCTATGTCCCCAAATACGAGAACGCCGCCTCGGTCATCGCATCGCAGATCAAGAAGTATTACGCCTCGGGGAAGATAGACGGGACGCATTTCCGCCTTACGGACGGCCAGTACCTCTTCGATTCGCGCAAGCTCAAGGAGTTGAAGATTGCCGAATACGCCCTGCCCAAAGGGAGTGTGGTCGAGGATACCGTAGCAGCCAAACTCTCGAAATATTCCCATTACATCGAGTTGCTCGTGGCGGGTATCGTACTGCTGGTACTGCTGCTGGTTTTCGTCGCGGCGCTTTTCCTGCGCACGCGGCGTCTCAAGCGCACGCTCGAAGAGCGCGAAGGACAGCTGGTGGTCGCCCGCGAGAAGGCCGAAGAGTCCGACATGCTCAAATCGGCGTTCCTGGCCAATATGAGCCATGAGATCCGCACGCCGCTCAACGCCATCGTGGGCTTCTCGTCGCTGATGCAGGGCGAAGAACTTTCACAGGAGGAACGTGCCGAGTACTGCGCCATCGTGGTCAACAATTCCGAGATGCTGCTCACGCTGCTGAACGACATCCTCGACATTTCGTCGCTCGAATGCGGCAAGATCAAGTTCAACTGCTCGTCCGAGGAGATCGTGCAGGTCTGCCAGCATGTGCTCATGACGACCGCCCATACGCGGCAGGAAGGTGTCGAGGGGCGTCTCGAATGTGCCGTGGGTTCCTACATGCTTGTAACCGATGTCCACCGCTTGTCGCAGATTCTGATCAACCTGCTCACCAACGCCGGCAAGTTCACTTCCCAGGGGAGTATCACACTCGGCGTGGAGATAGACGAGGCACACCGCGAAGTGCTCTTTTCGGTAGCCGATACGGGCCCCGGCATTCCGCTCGACAAACAGGAGATGGTCTTCAACCGTTTCGAGAAACTCGACGGCAACAAGAAGAAAGGCACGGGCCTCGGCCTTGCCATCTGCCGCCAGATAGCCATGATCTTCGGTGGCCGCATCTGGGTCGATCCGACCTATACCGCCGGTGCGCGTTTTGTCTTTGCCCATCCGATCGACATTCGTTTCCCCGAGGATGGAGAGAACCGTGAGGGGGGGGGGATTTGAGCCCTCTGGAAGCGCCCGGATCCTCAAGGTGACGGGGGAAGGCCGCCTCGTTTGCGATCGGAAATGAGCCCTCTGAGTGTGGAATTTCCGCTTGGTTCCAGCTTGTTCCGCAGATGTGTAGAACACCGCGTGAGGCGGGGTGTATGATGCGGTGGACAGCGTTGCCGCGATATGGCAAAAAGACCCGTACGGGTCTTTTTTTTTGTGCCTTCCCGTCGGAGATGCTTCCCCCGAAGTTATGGCTTCCCGGCCGGAAATGTGCCCGTTTCGGATAATATTCCGGCCGGATTTGCTGTAACCTTCCTGGTGCATTTTTTCGCCTGCCCGGACTTGTTTTGTTACCTTTGCGCCGCGAAGCCGGGGCAGTTGCCTCCAATGCGTTCGGATGCGCCGATTACGGCTCCGGCCGTCGCAAGACCCCGGGGCAGGCGGAGTTGCCGGGGCGATGTGGAATTATTCTACATCCGTGTGGAATTATTCTACATATTTTTGTATATATTTGATTGGGTATTTGGTAGATATTTTGCTGTCAATAAATGTTTTAAAGGGCTGCCTGCAATTCTGGCGCAAGGTTTGAACCTCGTTTTGCTGCCCCCAATTATATTAGTGCTTTATGAAATTTGACAAATTGAAACCGAATTTGCAGGAGCTGAACCTGAACGGTGTGAAAAAAGCGGCCTCCCGTGTCGCCCATGTCCGGATAAGACTGAGCCGAGGCCAGTGGATCGGAGTCATTGCCGGCCTTGTGGTCGTGACGGTGTTGCTCGTCATCCTGCTCCGGCCGCGTCCCGCCGCAGTCGTCCTGCCTGTCGTGGCGGTGGAACCCGTAACGACCGAAGACATGAATATCTATGGCGATTACGTTGGCCGCATCCGCGCCCAGCAGTTCGTTGAAATCCGCGCCCGCGTCGAGGGCTACCTCGAAAAGATGCTCTTCGCCGAAGGTACCTACATCAGGAAGGGACAAACCCTCTTCGTGATCGACCCCCGGGTCTACCGTGCGCGCGTGGACAAGGCCAAGGCGCAGCTGAACAAGGCCCGGGCGCAGGCGCTGAAAGCCAAGCGCGACCTCGACCGTATCCGTCCGCTCTTTGAACAGAGTGCGGCCAGCCAGCTCGAACTCGACAATGCCACGGCGGCTTACGAGAGTGCCGTGGCCGACGTGGCCGTCGGTGAGGCCGACCTCACGCAGGCGCAGATGACCCTGGGCTATACCTCCGTGCAGTCGCCTATTTCGGGTTATATCTCCGAACGCAACGCCGACATCGGTACGCTCGTGGGGCCGAGCGGCAAATCGCTGCTCGCCACGGTCGTGAAGAGCGATACCGTGCGTGTAGATTTCAGCATGACGGCCCTCGACTACCTGCGCAGCAAGGCGCGCAACGTCAACCTCGGGCACCGCGATTCGACCCGCAAGTGGGATCCCTACATCACCGTGACCCTGGCCGACGGCTCGGAATACCCCTACCGCGGCCTGGTAGATTTCGCCGATCCGCAGGTCGACCCGCAGACGGGTACCTTCTCCGTGCGAGCCGAGATGGCCAACCCCGACCACATCCTGCTGCCGGGGCAGTTCACCAAGGTGCGGCTGCTGCTCGACGTGCGTGAGGATGCCGTTGTCGTGCCGTCGAAGGCTATCGAGATCGAGAAGGGCGGCGCCTACATCTACGTGGTGCGCCCCGACAGCATCGTCGAGAAGCGTTTTGTCGAGACGGGCCCCGAATGGGGCAACAACATCGTCGTCGAACGCGGCCTGGTGCGGGGCGAGGATATCGTCGTCGAGGGCTACCATAAACTCCAGCACGGCATGAAAGTCGAACCGGTCGCTCCGCGCCGCGATGAGGAGGCCGAAAAACAACAGTAGCCTATGAAAGCGGACTTCTTTATCGACAGGCCCGTCTTCTCGACGGTGCTGTCCATCATCATCGTGATCGTGGGTTTCATCGGCCTGGCACTGTTGCCCGTCGACCAGTATCCCCAGATCGTACCTCCCGTAGTGCGTATCTCGGCGTCGTACCCCGGTGCCGATGCGCAGACCGTGACGCAGGCCGTGGCTACGCCCATCGAGCAGGAGTTGAACGGTACCCCCGGCATGATCTACATGGAGTCGTCGAGCTCCAACTCGGGCGGTTTCTCCGCCACGGTGACCTTCGACATTTCGACGGATCCCGACCTGGCAGCCGTGGATATCCAGAACCGCCTGAAAAAGGCCGAGGCGCGCCTTCCTGCCGAAGTGGTGCAGAACGGCATCTCGGTCGAGAAGCAGGCGGCCAGCAAACTGATGACCATAACCCTGCTTTCGTCCGACCCCAAGTTCGATGAAATCTACCTTTCGAACTATGCGACGCTCAACGTGCTGGACATGTTGCGCCGTGTTCCCGGAGTGGGCAGCGTTTCGAACGTCGGCAGCCGTTATTACGCCATGCAGATATGGGTCATGCCCGACAAGCTGGCCGACCTGGGGCTGACGGTCAAGGATTTGCAGACGGCGCTCAAAGACCAGAACCGCGAGTCTGCCGCCGGCGTGCTGGGGCAGGCCCCCATGAACGGCATCGACGTGACGATTCCCATCACGGCGCAGGGGCGTCTGTCGTCTGTCAGCGAATTCGAGGACATCGTCGTGCGGGCCAACCCCGACGGGTCGATCATCCGCCTGAAAGACGTGGCGCGTATCTCGCTCGAAGCTTCGTCCTATAATACCGAGAGCGGCATCAACGGCGGGAACGCCGCCGTGCTGAATATCAACATGCTGCCCGGAGCCAATGCCATGGAGGTGGCGGCGCTGGTCAAGGCGGCCATGGAAGAGATCAGCCACAACTTCCCCGAGGGCATCAGCTACGAGATTCCGTTCGACATGACGACCTACATCTCGGAGTCGATCCACCATGTCTACCAGACATTGTTCGAAGCGTTGCTGCTGGTGATCCTCGTGGTCTTCCTTTCGTTGCAGAGCTGGCGCGCCACGATCATCCCGATCGTCGCCGTGCCCATCTCGCTGATCGGTACCTTCGGCGTGATGCTCGTTTTCGGGTTTTCGCTCAACATGCTGACGCTGTTGGGGCTCATCCTCGCCATCGGCATCGTGGTCGACGACGCCATCGTCGTCGTGGAGAATGTCGACCGCATCATGAACGAGGAGCACCTCTCGCCCTACGAGGCTACTAAAAAGGCGATGTCCAACCTGAGCGGGGCGCTGATCGCCATGTCGCTGGTATTGTGCGCCGTGTTTGTCCCGGTGAGTTTCCTTTCGGGCATTACGGGCCAGCTCTACCGCCAGTTCACCATCACCATCGCCGTGTCGGTGGTCATCTCGACCGTCGTGGCGCTGACGCTCAGCCCCGTGATGTGCGCGCTTTTTCTGCGTCCCGAAGGCGAGGGGAAGAAAAACCGCTTTTTCCGCCGCATCAACCTCTCCCTGGCGACGGGCAACAAGTTTTACGGCCGCATGATCCAGGGGGCGCTGAAACATTCGCGCCGCATGTTCGCCGCCTTCGGCATCGTGCTGATCGGCATCTGGCTGATGAACAGGCTCGTGCCGCAAAGTTTCATGCCGCAGGAAGACCAGGGCTACTTCACCGTCGAACTGGAGTTGCCCGAGGGGGCGACGATCGAACGTACCCGCGAGGTGACCGACCGCGCGATGAAGTTCCTGATGGCCGACCCCGACGTGGAGTACGTGCTCAACGTCACGGGTTCCAGTCCCCGCGTGGGTACCAACCAGGCGCGCAGCCAGCTGACCGTGATCCTCAAACCGTGGGGCGACCTCGACTCCGAGGGGCTGAGCTCCGTGATGCAGCGCGTGCGCACCGAACTCTCGCGCTACCCCGAAAGCAAGGTATACCTCTCGACGCCCGCCGTGATTCCCGGCCTGGGCAACTCGGGCGGTTTCGAGATGGTGCTCGAAGCGCGGGGCAATACGACCTATCAGGATTTGCAGCATGCCGTCGACACGTTGATGTACTATGCTTCGCAGCGTCCCGAATTCACGGGGCTGGCATCGTCCATGCAGGGCGACATCCCGCAGCTCTATTTCGACGTCGACCGCGACAAGGCGCAGCTGCTGGGTGTATCGATGTCCGACATCTTCTCGACGATGAAGGCCTTTACGGGGTCGATCTACGTCAATGACTTCAATATGTTCAACCGCATCTACCGCGTTTACATCCAGGCCGAGGCTCCCTACCGTGCGCAGCGCGATAACCTGAACCTCTTTTTCGTCCGCGGCGCGGGCGGTGTGATGATTCCGATCACTTCGCTCGGAACGACGCACTACACGACGGGTGCCGGGAATATCAAGCGTTTCAACATGTTCAATTCGGCTACCATTTCCGGTGAGGCCGCACACGGTTACAGTTCGGGGCAGGCGATGGGCGTACTGGAAGAGCTCGTCCGAAAGCACTTGCCCGCGTCGGTCGGCGTCGAGTGGAGCGGCCTTTCCTACCAGGAAAAGCATGTCGGCGGGCAGACCGGCCTGGTACTGGCGCTGGCCTTCCTGTTCGTCTTCCTGTTCCTCGCGGCGCAGTACGAAAGCTGGTCGGTGCCCGTGGCCGTCATCCTGTCGCTCCCTGTGGCCGGTATCGGCGCCTACCTGGGTATCTGGATCTGCGGGCTGGAGAACAATATCTATTTTCAGATTGGACTGGTGATGCTCGTGGGCCTGGTGGCCAAGAACGCCATCCTGATCGTGGAATTTGCCAAGGAAGAGGTTGAGAAAGGCCGTGACGTGGTCTCCGCTGCGCTCACGGCGGCGCACCTGCGTTTCCGCCCGATCGTCATGACCTCGCTGGCCTTCATCCTCGGCCTGCTGCCGCTGGTCTTCGCTTCGGGGCCGGGCTCGGCGAGCCGCCAGGGGATCGGGACGGGCGTCTTTTTCGGCATGCTGGTCGCCATTACGGTAGGCATTGTCTTCGTGCCCTTCTTCTTCGTGTGGATTTACCGGATTAAAGAAAAACTGAAACGATGAAACGACTTGCGATATTACTTATGATATTGGCCGCTGCCGCTGGATTGGGCTCCTGCTCGGCCGTGCGTCACTGCAAGGCGCCCGAGGTCGACTTCCCGGCGGCTATCGCCGGGGGTGCTGCGGCCGATTCGCTCGCCATCGCCGACATGGAGTGGTGGCGGTTTTATGGCGATTCGACCCTGTGCAACATCATCCGTCATACGTTGGCCAACAACAAGGACATGCTTGCCGCGGCGGTGCGTGTCGAACGTATGCGCCAGCTCTACCGTATTGGCAAGGCCGGACGCCTGCCGTCGGTGTCGGGAACGGTCTACGCCGATCACGAAACCAACGACTATGCGGGCGAGGAGCCGAGCCGCGACCCCGAACTCGGCGCCAAGGCTACCGTGAGCTGGGAGCTCGACCTGTGGGGAAACCTGCGCTGGGCCAAACGCAAAGGCGGTGCCGAATACCTCGCATCGGTCGAGGACAGGCGTGCGATGCAGATGACGCTCGTCGCGGAGGTCGCCGCCGCCTATTTCCGGTTGATGGCGCTCGACAACGAGCTTTCCATCGTGCGGCGTACGCTCATCACGCGCAGCGAGGGCGCTTACCAGGCGCAGTTGCGTTTCGAGGGCGGCCTCACCTCTGAAACGGTCTTCCAGCAGGCGAAAGTGGAGTACGCCTCTACGGCGGCGCTGATCCCCGACCTCGAACGCAAGATCGAGGTCATGGAAAACAGCATTTCGCTGCTCATGGGCGAAAATCCCGACTGGCGGGTCGTGCGCAGCAAGATGAATACCGAGGCGGAGTTCGCCGAGTCGCTTCCCGTGGGGTTGCCGTCGGAATTGCTCCTGCGGCGTCCCGACGTGCGGGCTTCTGAGCAGCAGCTTCGTGCGGCGATGGCCGCCGCGGGCATGGCCTACGCCGACCGCTTCCCGCGCATCGTGTTCAACCTGACGGGCGGCTGGGAAAACGACGATGTGAGCGGGTTTTTCCGCTCGCCGTTCTCGTATGTCGCGGGTACGCTCGCCTCGCCGATCTTCGGGTTCGGCCGTAAGCAGGCCCGGTACAAGGCCGCGCTGGCCGCCTACGATGAGGCCCGGCTGGGGTATGAACAGAAGGTGCTGACGGTTTTTAAGGAGGCAAACGACGCCGTGGTCAGCTACCGCAGCGTTCGCCGGACGGCCGCGCTGAAGGTTAACCTGCGCGACGCAGCCCGGAAATACGTCGAACTCGCCCAGCTGCAATACCGGGGCGGGAGCATCAATTATATCGACGTGCTGGATGCCCAGCGCCGCTATTTCGACGCCCAGATCGGGGTCAGCAATGCCGTGCGCGACGAGCACCTGGCTTTGGTCGACCTTTACAAAGCCCTGGGCGGCGGCTGGGCGGAATAACCCTGCCGGCTTCTTTGGTTTATCGGTATGCCCGGATCCGTGCGGATCCGGGCTTTTTATTTCCGGGACGCCGTTTCGGGAAAGATGTCACGAAAACTCTTTTTGCCAAGCTCCTACGAAACGTCCTTTCCCGGGAAAGTTCTTACCGCCGGGCCGTGATTCGGAGTCAGGGAATCGGAATAGTGCCGGCCTGCCGATGCCCTTGTGCGGGTCAGATCAATCCCTGGCTTTTTTCTTCCCCCATTTGGGGCGGATGTCGAGGAATATTTCGAAATTTATCCCCGGCATGGGGCGTCCCAGCACGGAAACATACTCTTCGTCGAAGAGGTTTTTGACGGCGGCCTTGACCGAAAGATCGGCCCAGCGCGCGGAAAACAGCTTTTCGAGTGTCACGTCGTTCATCAGGTAGTAGGGGACGTTGCCCGTGTAGGTGAAGGCGTTGCTCGTCATGGTGAACCGCTCGCTGTAATAGCACCACTTGTATAGCAGGCGCCAGCTTTTGTAGGCCAGACGCCCCGTCATCGCGGCCGAATATACGGGCACATAGGGGAGTTGCCTGCCCAATGACCGGTCGCCCTTGCTGAACGCTTCGCCCCGGTTGACCGAGGGCGTCCACGAGAAGTTGCCGTCCAGCCCCAGCTGCCACTCCTTGGAGAGCATACGGTCGTACCCGGCTTTCAGTTCCACGCCGTAAGCGTGTACGTCCTTCATGTTGAGCGGCGTCCAGTAGTTGGTGTTGCCGCCCAGCGGCAGCCAGAGAATCCAGTCATCAATGTAGGAATCGAACCATGTCGCCTCGCCGTGCAGCGAATATACTCCTTCCTTCCCTATGGCAAACGATATCCCGCCGTCGTACGAGAACCCCGATTCCGGCACGAGGTCGGTGTTCCCGCCCGGCTGGAAGTAGAGGTCGTTGAGCGTGGGATAACGGTAGTTGCGCGATACGGAGGCTTTTGCCCGGATCGTCCCGCGTTTCGAGATCAGGTAGTCCGCATAGAACGCCGGGATGAGCGGCGTCCACTGCGCGCCGTACATCTCTTCGCGCAGCGTGACGGACAGCCCCAGCCGTTCGGTGGGCATCCATTTGGCCGTGATGCTGGCCGAAAGCTCCGTGCGCGCGTGGTTGTATCCGATGGTCTTTCGGTTCATGTCCTGCGAGATGATCCTGCGGTCGTTGTTCGTGACGAAATGCTGGTGCAGGTCGGCCTGTGCCGTGAAGAGCCATTTGCGGCCTATGTAGTACTCCCCTTCGCCCGAGACGAAGAGCGTGTGGTACCAGTTCCGGGAGGTGGTCATGTACTCCAGTTTCCCGTTGCCCACGTCGTTGGCGTAGTCGTAGGCGAACCAACTGTAAATGTATCCGGCCTTGGCCGCGACTTTCCAGTTCCGGCGCAGGTGATCCCACGACAGCACGCTGCGCAGCGTACGTTCGCGCTGTTCGTTGATGAATTTCTTCGGATCGCCGTAATCGGTCGTCATGCGCCCCAGCCCGCGCTTCGAGGCGATCAGCCAGGCGTTCAGGCCGAACCGGTCTCCGTTGCCCGTGTTGTAATAGGCCTCCTGCAACAGGTGGAAGTCGCGGAAAGCTCCGTCGTCGTGCTTTTCGCGGGGATAGTACGAACCGATGATGTTGTGCTCGTCGTCGTAGATGTTTTCCTTCTTGTCGTGGTTCCGGTAGGAATATTCGTTGGGGGACGACGAATATACCACGCGCGTGGAGGTTTGCCAGCGGTCGTTGCCGTAGGTGAGACGCAGGAATTCGTCCGTCGTCCAGAATGACCCGATGCCCTGGGTGTATTGCAGCCCGAAGCCCTGCGTACCGGCGGGTTTGGTCGCCAGCATGACCGCACCGCCCAGGCCGCCGCCCGTGACGTTGACCGACGAGGTGCCGTGCAGCAGTTGTGCGTCGTCGACGAAGTAGGAGGGAATCATCGAGAAATCGGTCATGCCCAGCATCGGCGAGTTGATGCGCATGCCGTTCCACACCACCTGCGTGTGCGAAGGGCCCGTGCCGCGGAATGCGACCGTCGAAAGCGTCGCCCGTCCGTATTGCTTGATGAAGATTGACGAGTTGAATGTCAGCACGTCGGCCATCGACAAGGCAATGTTCTCGTGCAGGACGAGCGTGTCGAGCTGCGTTTTCTGAACGCCTATTTCTTTCATGGGTTTCACGCCCGTCACCCCGACTGCGCGGATGGGCAACACCAGCGACGGATTCTCGTTCCACCACCCTCCGTCCGACGGCGCCTTGTCCTGGGCGGCGGCGCTCCACCAGAGGGCGATGCTGAACAGCGGGATTAGGAGTCTCTTCATTGCTTTGCGTGTTTGTCGGGTTATCGTTTCCAGCAGAAGGCGCCCGGGGTGACGCCCGCGTAAAATTCGTCTACCGCGTCGCCGTCGGCCGTATAGCGGTAGACGATCCCCTGCTGCTGGTAGTCGATGGCATCGGCCACGTAGACGTCGCCGTTGTCCGGGTCGACCGTCAACCCGTAATATTTCGTCTCCCGGTATTCGAGGAACGGGCGCGCCGGGAGCTGCTCGGCAGCTACGGGCATGCGCCAGACATCCTTGTTGATCCAGTACAGCGTGTCGCGCGTGCCGTTGAGCTGCACTTCCGAGGGGGCATCCCCCTCTCTGAAACGGAACTGCTTTTCCAGGCGGAACGTGGCGGCGTCGATGCGGTACAGTGCCGGAACATCATATCCGTAGGGGCTGCCTTCGTAACCGCCGTCGGTGATCGTCCACAACTTGTCGTTGGCATCCAGTACCAGCGATGTGGGTTGTACGCCGACGACCAGTTCGTCCACCACCCTGTCGGTTCGGGTGTCGATCTTCAGCAGCCGGTTCTGGTACGACCAGCAGTTCACGTAGACGTATTGCCCGTACTGTACCATCTGCTCGGTCGATCCCGATCCGGGTGTCATGCCGGGACACTCGATGTAGCCCGTGATCTCGTACCGCCTGGGGTTGACGATGAAAATGCGGTTGTCCCAGAGCTGGGTCACATAGGCCTTTTCGTCGGAGACGAAGTGGATGTACCGCGGCGAGGTGAGGTTCGTGATGCGGCCCACCTCCTTGAATGTACGGAGGTCGATTGCGAAGACGACATGCGAATTGTTCACGACGATCCATCCCAAATCGTTGTGGATGGTCATCGACTGTGCCACGTCGCCCAGCTTCATGGCGTTGGCACGGTAGAAAACCTCGTTCTCGACCTTTTTCGTTGCCGGGTCGTAATAGGAGAGCGTGGCGTTGCCGTACTGGAAATTTCCCTCGTTGGTGATGAACAACCCCGGCCCCGTCGCGGCGAACTCTTCCATGTCTGCGTAGTCCCACTTCATGCAGCCGCCCAGTGCCGGCAGGCACAGGATCACGGGCAGGATATGTCGTAAAATCCGTTTCATGCGTCGAAAATTAAAGAAACGGCCCGCCCCACCTCTTCCCTGGTACGGGGCTGCAGCCGGCTGCATCGGATGTCCGGTGCGGCCTTCGTATTTGTCAAACTGATTTTACATCCGGGAATATGCCTTGCCGGCAGGCTCTTCATGCCGATCACGATCCATTCCCCTGGATTGTAAAATCATTGCAACGGCAGGTCTTCTGACTCGTTCCCGTCGAGACGCCTTCCCGGCCGGACTGGGGCCAGTGGCAAAAGATTGTCAGGACTTGTTGTGCCATTTCGGGTGGCAGGAACTCACAGCAGAGGGAACTGTTGCCGATTTTCACGGCATTCCCTTTTAATCGGTCTGGGGGTTGCGGAACCCCTTTGCGAACCATTGCGCAACAAAAGTATAAAAAATTCGGGTTCGCAAGGTCTTATAACGAAAAAAGGTCGCCGTATGGCGACCTTTCCGAGCCGAAACCGGGACTTGAACCCGGGACCTCTTCATTACGAGTGAAACGCTCTACCAACTGAGCTATTTCGGCTTACCGAGAACATTAAGTTCTCTTTGGGACTGCAAATATCTGAAAAAAATATTTTTCTCGCAACAATTTTCCGAAAATTCTCGCATTTCTTGCTATATTCGCGTCAAAACTAACCGAAAACAGACCGGGCTATGATTACTTTCCTGGGGTGCCTGGCGCTCCTCGTGGCAGCATATTTCACCTACGGACGCTATCTCGAACGCCTGTGCGGCGTGGATGTTGCGCGGCCTGTGCCTTCGGCCACGTCGTTCGACGGGGTGGATTATATCCCGATGCCGATGTGGAGGACTTTCCTCATACAACTGCTCAATATCGCGGGGTTGGGGCCGATCTTCGGTGCCGTACTGGGCGCGGCATACGGCCCCGTGGCATTCTTGTGGATCACCTTCGGCGGTATCTTCATGGGGGCGGCGCACGACTTCATCGCCGGGATCGTCTCGCTGCGCAGCAACGGTGCGAGTTTGCCCGAGACTGTCGGCACCTACCTCGGGCCGGGGGTAAAGCAGCTTATGCGGGTCTTTTCCGTGGGACTGATGGTGCTCGTCGGTGCCGTCTTCCTGTCGCAGCCCGCTCAGCTGATCGCCAACCGTATCGACGCCCCGGCACTGTCGGGGATTGCCTTCGGCGGGTTCTCCTGGTTGCTACTCATCATTCTGGGTGTTATCCTGATCTATTATATCGTGGCGACATTGCTGCCCGTGGACAAGATCATCGGCCGTATCTATCCGGTTTTCGGCTGCGCACTGCTTTTCATGGCGCTGGGAATCCTCGCTGTGCTGCTTTTCAGCGGTAAATACACGATCCCAGAGTTTACCTCCCTGGAAAATTGCATCGCCGATCCGGAGCGGTTTCCGATCCTGCCGATGCTCTTTACGACCATCGCCTGCGGCGCTATTTCGGGCTTCCATGCGACCCAGTCGCCGCTGATGGCACGCTGCCTGCGCTCCGAACGGCAGGCCCGCCCCGTGTTTTACGGCGCCATGATCTCCGAGAGCATCATCGCGCTGATATGGGCGGCCATCGCCATGGCCTTCTGGAACGGTGCCTCCGGGCTGAATGCCGCGATTGCGGAATATGGCGGGCAGGCGGCCGTGATGGTCGATGTCATCGCCCGCACTACGCTGGGCGAAGTGCTGGCCGGACTGGTGATCTTCGGGGTTGTGGCCTGCGCCATCACCTCGGGCGATACGGCGTTCCGTTCGGCACGGCTGATCGTGGCCGATTTCATGGGGCTCGAACAGCGCAGCCTGCGCAAGCGAATCTATATCAGCATCCCGCTCTTCGCTGCGGGGCTGGTCATTATTTTCTGCCTGCCGTTCGAGGCCATGTGGAGCTATTTCGCATGGATGAACCAGACACTGGCGATGGTCACGCTGTGGATGATTACGGCCTACCTAAACAAACGGGGCCGTAACCGCTGGGTGGGGCTCCTGCCGGCGCTGGTCATGACCTACGTCTGCATGTCCTATGTCTTTATATCGCCGCTTATGTGCGGCATGCGCGACCGGGCAGCGGCCTACCTGCTGGGCGGCGCGCTGACACTCGCTATACTGATAACCATGATTTTTAAAATGCGCCGCGATGCAAAAAGCATATCTTAACCCCACGCCCGACCAGACTTTCGAAATCGTCGGCGACGGGCCGTATAATTTCACCAGGGTTTTGGCACACACCCGTGAGCTGGAGGCCGCGGGAAATGTCGAAGATGCCTGCAATGAACGTTACCAGGCATTCCAGCGGCTTGCGGGGTTGCTGCCCGAAGACGAAGAGATCAACCTCGAATGGAGCCACCGCAATTCGCAGTCTGCGCTCGAACTGATCCGTGCCTCGGCCATCGACCACTTTCTGATCAACGATTTCGAGATGTCTGCGGCGCTGCTGGAGATGCTCCTGGAGCTGGATCCCGAAGACCACCTCGAGGGGAGCGAACTGCTGGCGTTCGATTACCTGGCGATGGACGAGCAGGAGCTGTTCGACGAGGTGATAAACGACGTCTCGGACAAATGCGCCAGCCGCGGGATATTGCTGCTCTGGTCGGCATTCCGTCGTGAAGGGACGCTTCCCGAAGGGGAATTGCTGCATTTCAAGACGCGGTTTGCGCCTTTCTTCCGGGAATTTACGGCCGCCGAGCACCCTGCCGACGATGCTTACCTGCGGGATATCGAGGGCGAACGTCCCTCCGTGCAGGCGCAGGCGCGCGAACTTTGGTTGCAGACCGAGAACCTGTGGGTATTGTGGCCCGGGTTTATCGCTGCGCTGCGGGCTGCACAGTAGGCCGCAGGTGTGTCCGCTATTCTTTGCAGGCTTCGGCAGGGCGGGGGGCGGTGATGATCCGGATACCATGCAGCGTTGACATGCTCCTCGGTGGCGCGTTTGTAGCCCTCGGTGTGCTTTTCTTGGTGTAGGCTGGCAGGTGCCCGGTTCCCCGTGCGAGCCCGTTGCGCTTATTTCTCTTTCTTGTCGCGTACCAGCTCTTTGAAGCAGTGTCGGCAGATGGCTTCGTAGGAGTCCGTTTCGCCCAGTACGACCAGCTTTTCGTCCTGTGTGAGGCGGTGCGAGTGATGGGCGAGGTTGCCGCAGCGGACGCAGATGGCGTGCACCTTGGTGACATATTCGGCCGTGGCCATCAGCGCTGGCATCGGCCCGAAGGGTTTGCCGGTGTAGTCCATGTCCAGCCCTGCGACGATGACCCGCACGCCGCTGTCGGCCAGTTCGCGGCAGACCTCGACGATGCTGTCGTCGAAGAATTGCGCTTCGTCGACGCCCACGACGTCGACCTCCGAGGTCATCAGCAGGATGTTGCGCGGCGAGTCGACCGGCGTGGAGCGGATGGCGTTGGCGTCGTGCGAGACCACCTCCTCTTCCGAATAGCGTACGTCGATGCGGGGTTTGAATATCTCGACTTTCTGGTTTGCGTACCTGGCGCGTTTGAGGCGGCGTATCAGCTCCTCGGTCTTACCCGAGAACATCGAGCCGCAGATCACTTCGATCCAGCCCTTGCGGCTGGCATTTTCCAAAAACATAAGTTCCCAATCGTGTTTCTTAATCTTGTTTCAGTCTTGTTCCCCGCTGCGGCGCTGCCGTTTGCCCTTCCCTCTTATTCGCAGTCGTCGATGCGGGTAATCCGTGCGCCGAGGGCGTTCAGACGCCCGTCGATGTCTTTGTAGCCGCGGTCGATCTGGTCGATATTCTGGATCGTCGAAACCCCTTCGGCCGACATGGCAGCGATCAGCAGCGCCACACCCGCACGTATGTCGGGTGAGGTCATGCGCGTAGCGCGCAGGCGGATGCGGTGGTCGTGGCCGATGACCGTGGCGCGGTGCGGGTCGCAGAGGATGATCTGCGCCCCCATGTCGATCAGCTTGTCGACGAAGAACAAGCGGCTTTCGAACATCTTCTGGTGGATAAGCACGGCACCCTTGGCCTGCGTCGCCACCACGAGGAAGATCGACAGCAGGTCGGGGGTAAGCCCCGGCCACGGGGCGTCGGCGATCGTCATGATCGACCCGTCGAGGAAGGTGTCGATGCTGTAATGTTCCTGCTGCGGGATATAGATGTCGTCGTCACGCTGCTCGAAACGGATGCCCATGCGGGCGAACTGCGCCGGGATGATGCCCAGGTTCTCGAACGATACGTTGCGGATCGTCAGTTCCGACTGGTTCATGGCGGCCATGCCGATGAAGCTGCCCACCTCGATCATGTCGGGCAGCAGCGTGTGCTCCGTGCCGCCGAGCGACTCGACGCCCTCGATGGTCAGCAGGTTCGAGGCGATGCCCGAGATGCGTGCGCCCATGCGGTTGAGCATCTTGCACAGCTGTTGCAGGTAGGGCTCGCAGGCGGCGTTGTAGATCGTCGTGAAGCCCTTGGCCATCACGGCGGCCATCACGATGTTGGCCGTACCGGTCACCGATGCTTCGTCCAGCAGCATGTAGGTTCCTTTCAACTCGCGGCCTTCGACCATGAAAAATTCGTCGGCGATGTCGAAATCGAACTTCGCACCCAGCTTCTGGAACCCGAGGAAGTGGGTATCCAGCCTCCGCCGGCCGATTTTGTCGCCGCCGGGTTTGGGTATGTAACCCACGCCGAAGCGCGCCAGCATGGGGCCGATGAGCATCACCGAGCCGCGCAGGCGCGTGCAGCGTTGCCGGTAGTCCTCCGTGCGGAGGTAGTCGAAATCTATTTCGCGGGCGCAAAAACTGTATGTATCCTCCGCGAGTTGTTCGACCTCGACGCCCATGCGCCGCAGCAGTTCGATGAGCTGCATGACGTCGAGGATCTGGGGAATGTTGTGCACCGTGACCCGTTCGGGGGTCAGCAGCGTGGCGCAGAGTATCTGCAACGCTTCGTTCTTGGCGCCCTGGGGCGTGATGCTGCCGTGGAGCCGGTGGCCTCCTTCGACTTTGAAAATCGCCATAATCCGTGAAAATTAACGGCAGGAACCGTTTCCCGCCGTAAGCCGCCCCTTGCCGTGCGGACATGCCCCGTACGGGCATGCTGCTTTGCCGGCGGCCACTCTCTCGTTGACAAAGATAAAAAGATTTCATGCTTTTTACCCGGCTTTTTGAAATATTTTCTTGAAAAATTTTTGCGGATAACTTTTTTGTTGTACTTTTGCAATCCGTAAAAATGTCTGAAACAACAAAAATTATATAGCTATGGCAATGAAGAGAACTTACCAGCCCTCGCGCCGGAAGAGAATCAACAAGCACGGTTTCCGCAGCCGTATGGCTACGGCGAACGGCCGCAAGGTGCTGGCTGCACGTCGCGCAAAAGGTCGCAAGAAGCTGACCGTATCGGACGAGTCGACGTTCAAGTACGCTTAATTCCTGCGGGAAAATGACTAAGAGGTCGGCTTTCGTGCCGGCCTTTTTTATTGTTCCAGATGATGCTGACGATACGACGGGCCTGTGAGGCCGATTGCGCCCTGATACGCCGCCTTGCCGACGAGGTGTTCCCTGCGACCTACCGCGGGATCATCACCCCGTCGCAGATGGAGTATATGATGGAGTGGATGTACGGGGCGGAGGTGCTTGCGCGCGAGATGTGCGGGGAGTTCGCCTGGTTCATCGCCTCGGCCGATGGCGAACCGTGCGGTTACCTTTCGGTGCAGCACGAGGCCGAAGACCTTTTCCATTTGCAGAAAATCTATGTCCTTCCCCGCTTCCAGGGAATCGGCGCCGGGGAATTCCTGTTCCGCCATGCCGTGGAATATATCCGTTCGGTGCATCCTGCGCCTTGCCGCATGGAGCTGAACGTCAACCGCAACAACCGGGCGCTGCACTTTTACGAGCGGATGGGGATGCGCAAACTGCGCGAAGGCGATTTCCCGATCGGTGACGGATATTATATGAACGACTATATCATGGGGTTGGATATAAAGTAGTGCCGGCGCGTCGCTGCTACGGTTCGCAAGATAAAAACGGATGCCTGGCAGGGCATCCGTTTATTTGTTTAAAGCCGGCTAAGGGTGATTCGGCGCAACTTGCGGCCCTTTCCGGGGTGCCGGAGTCTTCGTCGGCGGGCTGCTGCCCGATGCCGCCACCCGGCTCCCCGGATGCCGGGGTGCGCTATCTGGCTGCGTTGCCTCCGGAACGGCCTATTTCGCCGTGTCGGTCTTGAACAGGTCGATTTCTCCGCGTTCGACTTTGCCGTACATGTCTGCCAGCTCGGCGATGACGGGCGAGATGTATTCGAGCGTGTCGGTGACGGCCTGCTTGTCACCCTCGCCCTTGATGCGGTAAAGCATCGCCGCGTAGAGTGCCCGGAAACAGAGTTCCGTGTCGTTCATGCCGGGATTGCCCACGACGGCGCGCAGACGCGGCAACTCGGGCTCGAGCTTCGCGTAGGTCTGGCGGTAATGTGCGCCGACGGGCAGCTTCATCAATTGCAGGTGCAGGTCGTGCAGGTCGCCGATCAGGTGGAGCGTATGCTCCAGGTGCCCTTTCTCGTCCTTGCCTTCCTGGTGCAGGAGGTTGGCGATGTCCATGTACCACAGCAGGTAGACGTGCTTCTGCTCCTCGGCGATGTCCTTGCGGGGGGCGATCAGCGTCGAGAAAATCGCCTCGGGACTGAATTGCAGCGCCCGCAGCAGGTCTTCCAACTGCCAGAGGTAAAGAATGTATTCGGCGATGTTCTCCCGCCGCTTGGCCTGTGCTATATCCATGTCGTATGCGTTTTTTGTGTAACCTGTCGTGTGCTTTCGTGCAGGATGCGGTTATGTGTTTTCTCTGCAAAAAAGCAATCTCGAGTACCTTTGGGTGACAAAAGGTAGCTAAAACTATCTGCAAGCCGTTTTGGCGGAGCGTTCGTGGTTTTTTCCCGAACGGCTGCGGTTTCCGCCCGTCTGCTCCGGGCGCCCGTTGCCGCGTCTGCTTTTATCCCGCTGCAAACGGAATGCAGGGATTTATACGTAGCCGTTATTTAATCCACTTCTGCGGCCCCGTGCGGTGCTTGAGAAAGTATTGTTGTGATTTGAGCAGGTTGCGTGATTGCAGCACCATGTTTTTGGTTTCGGTGAGGATCGTCAGGTACAACATGCTGGCCTTGGTATTCGAGCGGGCTTCGTTGATGCGCGAGAGCTCCGATTTAATGGCTTCGGCGATCGACTCGAACAACTGGTCGCGCAGCGTGAGCACCATCTCGATTTCGGAGAAATCGCCGTCGCGCAGCATCTGGTTGATATGGCGGTAGATCGACTCCACGTCGTCGTTGATCGACATGAGGTCTTTGGCCTGCTCCTTCGAAAGCCCTTCGTGGTTGTTGTCGATGTGCTCGAACGCCGGACGCGTGATGTGCATCAGCGCCTTGGTCATTTCGTTGAGGTAATCGACCACCTGCACGTAGTAGTGGGCCGTGTTGACGTCGCTGCTCTGGAGCTTTTTGAGCGTGGGCAGCAGCGTGTATTTGCGCTCGCGCGACTGGTAGAAGAGGTCGTTCGACTCTTTGACCATGTCGCGCAGCACCTTGCGGTTCTCCTTGAATACGGCGATCAGCGTACGGTCATAGATCTTTGTCGCCGACTCCATCGTACGGCATACTTCGTCGCGCAGGTTGATGATGATGTCTTCCGTGCTCTGGGATTTCACCCCGGCTGCGGCTGGGGCGGCGGATGTCTTGCCTTTCTTGAGGAAATTGCTGTGGATGAGCATGTAGCCGCAGAGTACCGTGACGATAACGAAGGCCATCGTGCCGCCGTAGATCAGGGCAAGTCCGACGACGAAGGCGATCAGGAATCCGCCCAGCGCCGTGATGAACCACCCGGCGATGACGGTCATGACGCCAGAGATGCGGTACACGGCGCTTTCGCGGCCCCATGCGCGGTCTGCGAGCGACGAACCCATGGCTACCATGAAGCAGACATAGGTGGTCGAAAGGGGGAGTTTGAGCGAGGTGGCTATGGCGATCAGCATGGCCGAGGTTGTGAGGTTGACCGTAGCGCGTATCATGTCGTAGGGGGCGCCGCTATGTTCGATGTCCTCGTATTCGAAACGGCGTGAGACGGCTGCCCGTACGCGTGCGGGGATGATCCGTTCGATGCCGGCGTTGATATTGAGCGCTGCGCGGACAATCGTACGGGACATGACCGACGAGCCGTACTGTTCGGGGCCTTCGTCTTCCTGCGCTGCGGAGAGCGACAACTCGGTTTCGGAGACGTGCATGGCCTTTTTCGAAGTCCAAAGCGTGAGGATCATCATCGCCCCTGCGGCAAGCAGAATCAGGAAATTGGCCGGGACGTTTTCCGAGAGTGCCCCCATCATCATCTGCGGGTCACCCGAATGCTTAGCGATCGAGAAGGCGTCGAATCCGGCGACGGGTACGCCGATGAAATTCACCAGGTCGTTGCCCGCGAAAGCCAGTGCCAGGGCGAACGTACCCGACAGGATCGTGATGCGCAGGATGTTGATCTTGAACCGTTGGATGAAGAACAGCAGCACGGAGCATGCCACCCAGCAGATGAAGAGCGACAGCAGCAGGTGCCGGTCGACCATTCCGACGAAGGCATTGTCCGCAAGCAGCGATTTGAGTCCTTTGAAGACTGCGAAATAGATGATCGCCGTAAGCGATGCGCCGCACCACAACGACCCGAAGCGGCGAAAGATCACCGTATAGCGAAACGAGAAGATCGTACGCGAAATATACATGACGATCGTACCGCAGGTGAAGGCGATGACTACCGACAGCAGAATCGCCGAGACGATACCCATGGCGCGCGAGGTGTTGATGAAATGCCCGAGCGAACCGACGCCCAGCGCGGGGTCGTTCGAGATCTTGTAGATCGACACGGCGATGGCCGAGCCCAGCAGGCAGAAGATCAGCGAGACGGTGGTCGAGGTGGGCAGTCCCCACGAGTTGTAGAGATCCAGCAGGATAATGTTGGCGAACATCACGCCCAGGTATAACATCATGACCTCGTGGAATGTGAACAGTCCGGGATTGAACATGCCGCTTCGGGCCACTTCCATCATGCCGCTCGAGGTGACTACGCCGACGATAATGCCGACAGAGGCGACGGTGAGGATGACCCGCATCGAAGCGGCCTTGGAGCCGATGGCAGAGTTGAGGAAATTGACTGCGTCGTTCGTGACGCCGACGAAAAGACCTGAAATGGCGAGGATTCCCAGAATAACTACGATTACGGTGTAGATTTCGCTCATGTTAGGGTTTAGTGCAAATTGTGAACAAATTTACGCCATTTTTTCCGATGAAACGGTTTTGGCACCGATTGTTAACATTAACTTAACATGAGGCGGCTCTGTTCGTTGCGGCCGCGCTGGATATGCCGGGATGCCGGGCGGATTGGGGCATACGCCATACCGCAGGGCGTGCGGAGCGCCGGTGGGCGGAGGCGGGGACTGCCGGTTCCCGGACGGCGAAAAAGGGCGGGCATAATTGCCCGCCCTTGCCCGGAAGGGGGATTGCCCTCCCGCTGTATTTCTCCGCTGCCGGGGATTATTCGTCGTCGGTATCGGTGTAGGCCTTCAGCAGCTTGTCCTGCACGTCGGCCGGCACCTGCTCGTAGGACGAGAATTTCATGGTATAGGTGGCCGAGCCCGACGTCAGCGACGAGAGTGTCGTCGAGTAGCGGTATAGTTCAGCCAGCGGAACCATGGCGTTCAGACGGTCGAAGCCCTTGTCGGACTCCATTCCGGCGATCATCGCACGGCGGTTCTGCAAGTCGGACATCACGGCGCCCATGTAGTCGCTCGGGACGAGTATCTCGACATTGTAGATCGGCTCCATGATCTTGGGCCCCGCGTTGCGGAAAGCCTCCTTGAAGGCGTTGCGCGCCGCCAGTTTGAAGGAGATTTCGTTCGAATCCACCGGGTGCATCTTTCCGTCGTATACCACCACGCGGATGTCGCGGGCGTAGGATCCTGTCAGCGGGCCTTCGTCCATCTTCTCCATGATACCCTTCAGGATGGCGGGCATGAAGCGTGCGTCGATGGCGCCGCCCACGATCGCCGAGTAGAATTGCAATTTGCCGCCCCATGCCAGGTCGTATTCTTCCTTGGTCTTGGGGTTCACGATCATGTCGCCCTTGCCGGGAACCTTGTAGTTCTTGGGCTCGGGCATGCCGTCGTAGTAGGGTTCGATGATCATATGCACCTCGCCGAACTGCCCGGCACCGCCCGATTGTTTCTTGTGGCGGTAATCGGCCTGCGCAACCTTGGTGATGGTCTCGCGGTAGGGGATTTTCGGTGCGATATAGTCGTAGGAGAGCTTGTTCTCCTTCTCGATGCGTGTGCGCAGAATATTCAGGTGGTGTTCTCCCTGACCCTGGATGATGGTCTGTTTCAGTTCTTTGGAGTATTCGACCAGAATCGTCGGGTCTTCGAACTTGGCGTCGTTCAAGACTTTGCCCAGTTTCTCTTCGTCGCTCTGCTCCTTGGCCTTCACGGCGGCGCGGTAGCGCGGTTCGGGGAAGACGATGGGTTCGATGCTGACCGGTGCCGAAGGAGCCGAGAGCGTGTCGTTGGTGCGCGTGCCCTTGAGCTTCACCGTGCAGCCGATATCGCCGGCCGACAGCTCCGTGACCTTGATGCGGTTCTTGCCCGCCACGGCGAACAACTGCGAAATCTTCTCCTTGTTGCCCGTGCGGGTATTTACCAGCTCGGTGCCCTCGGCGATCCTGCCGCGAATGACGCGGAAATAGGTGATCTCGCCGATATGCTGTTCGACCTGGCTCTTGAATACGAACGCCACGGCGGGTGCCGTCTCGTCGGCGGCGATCTCCTCGCCCTCGGTCGAGAGGAAACACGGAGCCTTCAGCGGACCGGGTGCCACGTTGATGATGAATTCCATCAGGCGCTTGGTGCCGATGTCGCGCTTGCCGCTGGTGCAGAAGATCGGCATCACCTCGCGTTTCGAAACGCCGATTTTCAGACCCGCACGAATGTCGTCCTGCGTGAGTGTACCTTTGTCGAAGTAGAGCTCCATGAGCGCCTCGTCGTGTTCGGCGGCCATTTCGACCAGCTCCTTGTTCAGTTCCTGCGCCTTGTCTATCTCCTCGGCGGGAATCTCCAGCTCCTCGCGGTGGCCGTCGTTGTCCTTGAAACGGTACATCTTCATCAGCAGCACGTCGATGAAGGCGTTGAACTCAGACCCCTGGTTGACGGGGTACTGTACGATGACGGGCTTCACGCGCGATGCGGCCCTGATCGACTCGATCGTGGCTTCGAAATTGGCTTTCTCGGCATCGAGCTGGTTCACCACGCCGATGACGGGCTTTTTCAGCAGGCGTGCATAGCGGGCCTGGATCTCGCTGCCGACTTCCCAGCCGTTCTGTGCGTTGAACAGGAATACGCCCACGTCGCCTACCTTGAATGCCGAGAAGAGGCTTCCGCAGAAGTCGTCCGAGCCCGGGCAGTCGATGATGTTCAGCTTGCGATCCATGAATTCGGTGAAGAGGATCGTGGAATAGATCGAGCGTTTGTATTCGTGCTCGATATCCGTGTTGTCCGAGAGCGTGTTGTTCGCCTCGATACTACCCCTGCGGTCGATGACCTTACCCTCAAAGGCCATCGCTTCGGCAAGGGTAGTTTTTCCCGTGCCGGGCGCCCCGATGAGTACGATGTTTTTGATTTCTTTTGCTGAATAGTTTTTCATATTCCCGTATGGTTTTAAGGTTTTGCGGTGGTGCGGGGCATCGTCGGGAGTACTTCGCGGAGCCGGGTTCCCGGAACGGAAAGTCGTGCTGCGGAGCATTTTCCGATTAGCCGACTATAAATATACAAAAAAATCGGGATAACCAAACGGCGACACGAAAAAATCGCCCTCAGGAGGCGATTTTACGGTCGAAAAGCGGGAGGTCGACCCAGGTGAGCTTTTTCCACACCCATTCGACGGGGCCGTGCGTATGGCGCTGCAGCCAGAGGTGGCAGAAGAGATACTGAACCAGGATGATCCCCACGCCTGCCAGCGTGCCGTATATCACGTCCACGTGGCGGTAAAGCCCCAGCCCCCAGTTGTAGAAGAGCGCCGTCCCGAGCAGCGATTGCAGCAGGTAGTTGGTCAGGCTCATGCGCCCGAAGAAGGTCATGCCGTGCAGTACCCGGCGGAACCCCGGCCAGCCGTACCACAGCAGGACGACCGTCGAGACGATCGCTGTGGCCGTCATCAGGTTGCGCATCGCCTCGAACGGTACGAGCCACGTGCCCGCGATGCCCATGGCCAGCAACCCGCCCCAGATGCGTCTGTGCTGCCCTTCGTCGTAGAAGAGCCGGTAGCGGCCGGCCAGCATGCCCAATACGAACATCAGCAGCGTCTGCGTGCCCCGGCCGTGTTCCAGTCCCCAGCCGAACGAACTGAGCGGGCCGTAGAGCAGGCTCACGCGGGCGCTCTCGGCGAAGGTGCCCGTGGCGAGGGTGGGATAGAGGGTCTCCATGCCTTCGATGCCGCGGATCGAGAGTGTATGTCCGCTGAAATACTGCCAGAGTTCGAGCGGCTGGATGAAAAGCAGGGCCGCGATGACCCACACCCATCGGTTGGGGAGCTTGCCGATGGGAATCATCAGCAGCCCGAAAAGGGCGTAGTAGGTCAGTACGTCGCCGTTGTAGATCGCCGCGTTGACCAGCCCGATGCCGAACAGCAGCACCATGCGCCATGCGAAGCGCAGCGAAAAGTCGTTGCCCCGCTGTGCCTGGTTGTCGCTCTGGATGAAGAAGCTCAGCCCGAACAGCAATGCGAAGATGGCGTACATCTTGCCCGAAAGCAGGAATCCCAGCATATCGGCCACGGGCTGTTCCCAGCTGCCGAATCCGGCGCGGGGCAGGTCGAGGGCGCTCCAGTAGAGGTTGAAATGCTCGCGGGCGTGGAACAGGATGATCCCTGCCACGGCGATGCCGCGCAGTGCGTCGGCCACTTCGATACGGGTGTTGGGGCGGTTTGTCGTGCGGTACATGGGATATTGCGGGGTTTGGGGTTGCTTGGCAGTGGTTCGTTGTCGCCGTAAGCTGTATGTTCCGGGTTGCCGGGGCGTTTCCTAATATATGTCGTTGCCGGTTATTTCCATTCCGGTCAGCCGGAAGAGCGGCAGGCACAGTTCCCGGATACCGTGTCCGCACCATCGGTCGACGAGGTGGCATTGTCCGTTCAGATTTACTCCCGGGATCCATTGCGAGCCGTCGAAACTCATTAGGTCTTTGTCTATCGTACCCATTAGCCAGTAGCCGGCCTTTTGCAACCGGGCCATGTACTCCAGCCATGCCTGCCGAGGGTTTTGCTCTCGTCTGCCGCGATTTTTCCGGACTCGTAACCGCTTGCCCCGCCGGCTGTTTTCCTGCGGAGGGTGATTCCGTTACCGTTTTTCTCCATCCTCACGACGACGGGATTGTCGAATGTCCGCAGCCAGAGGAAGCGTATCCGACTCCCGTTGGCGGCCTGCCACAGGGGCGCCTCGCCCGTTGCACGAATTGCGGCGATCAGGAGCGGAAACAATAATAAAACGGACTTCATGACGGAACGTGTTGGAGGTGGCCGGCGGTTGCTCAGGGGATCACCCCCGTCAGTGCCTCGATGGCACGGCGGCCTTCGTCGCCCAGCGAGAGCGAATATCCGTTCACGAAGAGCGCGATATGTGCGTCGATCACCTTGTCATCCAGCTCCTGTGCGTGCTGTTTTATATAGGTGCGCGAAGCTTCGGGATGGGTGAAGGCGTATTCGATGCTTGTGCGCAGCAGGCGTTCAGCCTCGTGCCGCACCTCGTCCGGCAGGCTGCGCCGGGCTGCGATCCCGCCCAGCGGCAGCGGCAGCGCCGTCCGGTGTTCCCACAACTGCCCTAGGTCGGCGACCAGTTCCAGTTCCCGTTCACGGTAGACGAAGCGGCCCTCATGGATAAGTACTCCGGCGTCGAAATCGCCCCGCTCGACGGCAGCCGCGATTCGGGAGAAGAGCAGCGGTGTACGCTCTTCGATTTCGGGGAAGAGTTTGCCCATCAGGGCATTGGCCGTGGTGTGCAGCCCCGGGACGGCCACACGGCGTATTGGCCGCGTATCGCCTGCGCGGCGTACCAGCAACGGCCCGTTGCCGCGTCCGAGTGCCGCACCGCTGTCGAGCAGCGCGTAATGTTCCGCGATGGCGGGCAGCACGGCGCAACTTATCTTGCTGATGTCGGCACGTCCCAGCCCGGCACCGCGGTTCAGCTCCTCGATGTCGTGGTATTCGACCTCGAAGCGCAGGCTGCCCGTGTCGATGCGGCCGTTAACGAGCGCGTCGAACATGAACGTGTCGTTCGGGCACGGCGAGATATGCAGCTTCAGCCTCACCGTTTCTGCGTCTCGGTGATGTTGCGGGCGTTTTTCTCGTTGTCGCTGCGGTTGCGTTTACCCCCGAAACGGCCCAGCAGCCATCCGGCGGCAAAAGTCAGCACGAGGACGATGATGTCGATAAATACGTTGGCCAGCCACCGCTGGATGGCGGGGGCGAATTGCCAGACCAGGATGAAGACGACCAGTATCAGGATCAGTCCCGCCCAGAGCATCCAATTTTTATTCATTGTTTTCGAATATTTGGTTTAACTTTTCCGTCAGGTTCCCGACGGCCTCCTCCACAGCCCACTGGCCAAAGGGTTCGCCGACGTAGTTCGACACGGCGCGTATCTGGCAGCACGCGACACCCAGCGCGTCGCATATGGCGAAAAAGGCTGCGCCTTCCATGTTCTCCACTTCCGGCAGGTACCCGCCCGGTGTGTCCTCCGGGTTTCCTTCCGGCGTCTGGTGATGGGTGCCTTCCGCTGCGTGTCCCGCCCTGTCGTCTGCCGTAAATCCGGGGTGCGGCTCCGCGAATCCGGCGTCCCCTGCCGCGTGCCCGGTGCCTTCCGCCGCGCTTTTCGGCCCGTCCTTTGCCGCGGCTCCGTCGCCCGAACGGCTGACGGTGACCCCGGCTGCAAGGGGCAGCCCCAGGTCGGGGCCCGAGGTCTCGTATTTGCGGGCGTAACGCTCGGGGATGCCCGCTATGCATTCGGTGACCACTTCGACCACCTCGCCGCGCCGCAATGTCCGGTCACAGGCGCCGGCAATGCCGGCCAGCACCACCAACTGCGGCTTTTTGGCTTTCACGGCGCGCAGCGTCGCCGCTGCGATTTCGGCCATGCCCACCCCGCCGACGAATACCGGGTCGCGGGGCTCGGTGAGGATGAAGGCCTTGGCCTCCTCGATGGTCGGGAAAATGAAAATCCGTTTCACCTTACCGGCCTACGACTGCTTCGAGCTCCTCGACCGTGACGGGTATCTTCTTGTCGCCCAGCATACGGCTCCCGCTTTCCGTCACAAGGATGTCGTCCTCGATGCGGATGCCGCCGAAGTCGCGGTAGCCCTCCAGGGCGTCGTAATCGACGATCCCCTTGTAAAGGCCCTCGGCCCGGCATTTGTCGATCAGCGCCGGGATGAAGTAGAGCCCCGGTTCGTCGGTCATCACCGTCCCCGGTTCGAGGCGCCACGCCGCACGGTAAATGCAGGTCGCGGACTTGGCGGCGCGTTGGGCGATCGAGGAGAAGTCGAAGCTCCGCTCGCCCATCGCCTCGCAGTCGTGCACGTCCATGCCCAGCCCGTGCCCCAGCCCGTGGGGCATGAACATCGTCATGGCACCCGCGGCCACGGCGTCGGCTGCCGATCCCTTGATCAGCCCTATTCCGGCAAGCCCTTCGGCCAGCGTCGTGTAGGCGGCGTTGTGTATCTCGGAGTACATCATGTGCGGTTTGACGATGTCGGCCACATGGTCGTGTGCCGCCAGCACGATGTTGTAGACATCCTTCTGTTTCTGCGTGAATTTCCCGCTTACGGGGTAGGTGCGGGTGTGGTCGGAGCAGTAGTTGTCGACCGTTTCGCCGCCCGCGTCGCACAGCAGCAGACGCCCCTCCTCCAATACGCCGTCGGCGTTGAGGTTATGCAGCGTTTCGCCGTGTTGCGAGACGATCGACGGGAACGACACGCCCGAACCGTAGGATTTGGCGACGCCTTCGATGGCACCCGCGATTTCGCGCTCGACGACGCCCGGGCGGCACATCTTCATGGCCAGCGTGTGCATCTTGTAGCCGATTTGGAATGCGCGCTCCATCTCCTCGACCTCCTCGGCGCTCTTTTTCTCGCGCATTTCGGCCACGGCGAACATCAGGTCTACCGACTTGTAGTCGTGCAGCAGTGTGGGTTTGATACCCAGCAGCGACGACAGCCAAAGCTTAGTCTCTCCGCGGTAGGGAGGCAGGAAATGGATTTTGCGCCCCAGCGAAATGGCTTTGCGGAGCCGTTTCTCGAGTTCGGAGAGGGGGTGTGTCGCCGCGATGCCGACCTTTGCGCCCAGCTCGCGCAACGTGGGCTGCGGGCCTGTCCAGATGATGTCCTCGACCGTGAAATCGTCGCCGTAGAGTGCCTCTTCGCCCGTGTCGGCGTCGATCAGGCCCGCCAGCGAGGGGATGTTCAGCCCGAAATAGTAAAGGAACGACGAATCCTGCCGGAAATAGTAGGCGTTGTTCGGGTAGTTGTTGGGTGACAGGGGGTTGCCCGGGAACAGGACGATGCCCGACCCGATTTTGGTGCGCAGCATGTTGCGGCGCGCGGCGTAGGTTTTTGCTGAGAACATATGCGTAGTGTTTTAGATTTCCGATAATCCGTATTTCGTTTCCGGGGACGGTTTCCCGCGCCTTTCACAGGGCTACGTATCCCTCCTTTTACAAAAATAGTAAAAATATGGCAAGCCCGTTCCCCGGCGGGTTTATTTTTTGCGGAGGGCGATGGCCCGGAGCGGAAGGCTTTCGCCGCTCCGCCGCAGCCCGGCGGCTTTGCCCGGGACGGTTGCCCCGCCGCCCTGCTGTCCGGGCGGAGTCGGGCCGTTCCGCTGCGCCCCGCTTCCTTCGTCAGAATTCGATGACGGCACCCGTTTCGCCCACCGTGACGGTGACTTCGCGTCCCATGTAAAGCGCCACATTGGGGTCTTCGTGCCCCGCGGGCAGGCCGAAGACGACCGGGATTCCCAGCGGCCGCACGTATTGCGCAACGATGTCGTAGGGGTCGGTGATGCCGAAATGTTTTTGTCCGGCCATGTCGGAAAAATGCCCGACGAGGATGGCTTTGCATTTGGCGAGCTTTCCGCTCCGGGCGAGTTGTTGCATCATGCGGTCGAGGCGGTACATGTGTTCGCCGACCTCCTCGATGAAGAGCACCGTGGGGGCGTCGAAGTCGGGTTCCTCGGGTGTGCCGAGCGACGAGCAGACGATCGCAAGGTTGCCGCCCGTGAGGCGTCCGCGGGCCGTGCCCGGGCAGTTGAGCGGGTGTGGGCCGGTGTCGATACGCTGCCGCAGTCCCAGCAGAGCACTGCGCAGCGCTTCGTCGGAGACGATCGCGTCGGCGGTCTCCTCGCTCCCGAAGCGGAACTTGCCCGGCATGGTGGCATGGAGGCTCTCAACGCCCAGCCGTCCCAGTGCCAGGTGGAGCATCGTGACGTCGCTGAACCCGACGACCCATTTTGGGTGCTCGCGCAGGTGGCTGAGGTCGATGAGCGGCAGCAGCCGTACCGAGCCGTAACCGCCCTGGAAGCTGACGACGGCTTTTACGCCGGGGTCGTCGATCATCGCCTGCAGGTCGGCGGCGCGCTGGGCATCGGTACCTGCGAAATAGGGTTGCTCGCGGTCGGCGGTATGCGGCCCGAACTTAACCTTCAGGCCCCACGATTCGAAGCGCTCGCGCACTTTTGCCGTGTCGGCCTTCTCCGACAGTTTCCGCGCCGGGGTGACGATGCCCACCGTGTCGCCGGGCCGCAGGTAGGGCGGGCGGATGAATTGCGTCCGGGCGGATGGTTGTGCGGTGTCGGGGTGCAGTGTAGGGGGTGTCTCCGCGCCGGTTGCGTGCGGGGTGCAGATCGATGCATTGTCGGTTTGCAGAGCGGCCGTTGCACGTTGTACCGTATCGGAGGGTGAAGGCGGGGTTTGTCGTGCGGGCGCCATCCCGATGCAGGAGAACAGGACGGCGAGGAGCAAGGGGTATTTCATGCTGGGATTAGTGTTGTTGTATGCTGTTGTTTGTGTGGTTGTCTTGTGTGTTTGCCGTGCGTGCTGTGCCGGGTTGCATGGGCGGTGCCGATACCTGCCGGAGTGTCCGTCGTTCCGCCTGCCCGGGGAATTATCTCTTGTGCCGGGCCAACCCTTCGGGCAGGGGTAGCCGGATACGGGTAAGGCTGACGACGGCCCCTGTGAGTGCGAACCCGCCGGCGAGCAGGAGTGCCGTGTGGGTGCTGTCATCGGGGACGATGTGGAACAGCAGCGCCATCAGGGCCGCACCCGTGGTCTGGCCTATGAGACGCGCCGTGGCGAGCATGCCGCTGGCGCTTCCGCTCCTCTCGTGCGGAGCCGAGGCGATCAGGATGCTGTTGTTGGGCGACTGGAAAAGCCCGAAGCCGGCACCGCAGAGCACCAGCCGCCATACGATGTCGCCCGGTGCGGGGTGTTCGGGCAGGAATGCCAGCAGGAACAGTCCCGCGGCCATGGCCGTCAGCCCTGTCCCGCCGAGCAGTCCGGCGTGGATGCGCTCGACGAGCATTCCGGCCACGGGAGCCACGACCATGATCACGGCCGGCCATGCGGTCATCAGCAGCCCTGTCGCCACTTCGTCGTAGCCGAATTCGTGTTGCAGGTAGAACGGCAGCGCTACCATGGCCAGCATTTGCCCCAGGAACGAGCAGATCGACGTGACGACCGAAACCGAAAAGATCGGGATGCGCAGCAGGTCGAACGGCAGGATCGGATAGGGCTCGCGCAGCTGGCTGCGGATGAAGAAGAACCCGACGATGAGCAGCGCTGCGATGCCCAGGGTGAGCAGCCGCGGGTCGAGCCCGTGCGAAAACCCTTCGACCGAAGCCATCAGCAAGCCGAAGGTCAGGGCGTTCATTACGGCGTCGCGCCAGTCGAAACGGCGTGCGCTCACCCGCACGGGATTGTCCGGCAGGAAGCGGCGGCTCAGCCACAGCGCCACCAGCCCGATGGGGATGTTCACGGCGAAGAGCCACGGCCACTCGGCGACGGAGAGGATGCCCGCAGCCAGCGTAGGCCCGGCGACCGACGACACGGCGACGACCGTGGCGTTGATGCCCATGCCGCGTCCCAGTTGCGCCTTGGGGTAGATGATGCGGATAAGCGTGGTGTTGACCGATGTGACGGCCGCGGCGCCGAACCCCTGCATCACGCGCGCCAGCACCAGCGTCGGGAGTGATGTCGAAAGGGCGCAGCCCACCGAGGCCACGGTGAAGAGCATCAGGCCGCCGATATAGACTTTGCGGTAGCCCACCACGTCGCCCAATGCCGAAAACGACAGCAGCGAGATCATGATGGCCAGCTGGTAGGCGTTGACGATCCAGATCGAGTCGGCCGACGAGATCCCCAGTTCCAGCCCGATGGTGGGCAGGGCGACGTTGGCGATGGCGCTGTCGATCACCGACAGCGAGACGCCGAACGCTACGGCCAGGATGGCCCACAGGCGGCGGGGCATCGGAAGCCCGTCGTCAGGTCGTGCGATATGGGGTGCGGCGTTCATTGCAGGGACAAAGATAATGTAATCGCGGCTCAATTCAAATTCGGGGCGGCCCGCAGGCTGGTTGTAGCTGGATCGGCCGGGTTGCGGGAAAGGGCTCGCCGCCGGTTTCGGGGATGCTTCTGACTGCCCGCAGCGTGTCTGTCGTCGGATGCTGCCGCCGGACGCCTCTCTCAGCGCTTTGCGTTTTGGCGGCGCCCGCGCCTCCGGCTGCTGCCGTAGGTGAGGCTGTCCGTGCCCCCCCCCTTTCCTGTGCTGTAAAAAACGGAAGCCCGGGATTATCCGGGCCTCCGTCACACAACTATGAATTTGAACTTTTTATTTTAAAAATTGGCTGTGTTCGTTTTAGGGATTGGGTGTCGCATACGGTTTACCTTCGGCTGTCTTCGGGGACGATTTCGCCCTCGGGTTCGATGCCCTTGAGGTATTTGCCGAGGAATTTCTCCATCGTGCGGTAGAAATCGAAGCGGTTTTCCTCGTTGTGGAAGCCGTGTCCCTCGTTGTCCTTGACCATGTAGTCGACATGCACGCCGCGTTTGCGCAGGGCGTTGACCATCTGGTTGCTCTCGTTAATGTTCACACGGGGGTCGTTGGCGCCCTGTACCACCAGCAGCGGGGTTTTGATCCGTTCGGCGTTGAGTGCCGGGGAGTTTTCGCGCAGCATTTGGGCGTCCTTTTCGGGATTGCCGACCATCTCGTACATCATGTCGAGCATCGGTTTCCAGTAGGGAGGGATGGTTTGCAGGAACGAGAAGAGGTTCGATACGCCCACGTAGTCCACGGCGCAGGCATAGAGGTCGGGATCCTTGACGATACCCTGCAACGTGGCGTAACCGCCGTAGCTGCCGCCGTAGATGGCGATCTTCGCGGGATCGGCGATGCCTTTTTCGATCAGCCAGTTCACGCCGTCCGTAATGTCGTCCTGCATGGTCTGGCCCCACTTGCCGTAGGCGATTTCTGTGAATTTGCGTCCGAAGCCGGTCGAACCGCGGAAGTTCATCTGCAGTACGGCGTAACCGCGGTTGGCGAGGAACTGCACCTCGGGGTTGAATCCCCACGAGTCGCGGGCCCACGGGCCGCCATGCGGATTGACCACTACGGGCAGGTTCTTGGCGTTGTGAAGCGTTTTGCCGACGGGCAGCGTGAGGTAGCCCTCGATTTCGAGGCCGTCGCGCGAGGTATAGGTAACCGGTGTCATCTCGGCCATCTGCTGCTCCTCGATCCAAGGTGCGAGGTCGGCCAGTTTGGTCATCGTGTCGGCTTTCACGTCGTAGAGGTAGTAGGCGCCCATCGTGCGGTCGCCGCCCGCATAGACGATATATTTGTCTTCGGCCTTGTTCCAGCCGCTGATGCCGACTTCGTAACCGCGCAGGTGTTTCTCCATGCGGCCGAACATCTCGCCCGTCGCCTTGTCGAAGAAATGGCGCCTCACGCCTTTGTGGCCTTCGTACGAAACACCCTGCAATTTTTTCTGTGCATCGCTGTACCAGATGCCGCGCAGGTCGTATTTGTCGTTGGTGTAGAGTTGTTCCAGCTCCTCGCAGGTCGCCGGATCCATCAGCACGAGTGCCGATTTGTCGCGCCCGAGGTTGGTGATGGCGTAGACCAGCTTGTTGTCCGGGGTGAAAGTGGCGAACGAAACGCCTTCCTTGAAGTTGGTCGTCAGTACGGGACGGAAAGGCTCGGCTTCGGTTTCGCGGTAGCGGATCTGCGTGTTCACGCCGTCGACGATGGCATAGGCTACGCGCAGCTTGCCGTCATGGTCGGTCTGCCAGCCCTGGATGTCGCCGGGATTCTCGCACAGCATCGTCATCTCGCCCGTCGAGAGGTTCAGGCGGTAGGGGTCGAAGATCATCGGGTTGCGCTGGTTGGTGCCGATGATCATCAGCGAGTCGATCTCTTCGAGCGGGTCGATGATCTGTGTTCGTACGCCCGGGATGGCCGTATAGGCTTGCGGGTTGCTGCCGTCGATGTCCACGCCGTAGAGTTGGAAATTCTCGTCGCCGCCGGTGTCTTTCAGATAGAGGATGCGGTGGTCGTTGGCCCAGAAGTATCCGGCCAGGTCGCGTTCGGTTTCCGAGGTGATGCGCACGGCGTCCTTGCCGTCGACAGGTTGCACGAAGATGTTGCGGCGGCTTTCGTAAGGCGCCATGTAGGAGAAATATTTTCCGTCGGGCGATATTTGGTACCCGGTTTTTTCCGTATTGCGGAAGAAGGTTTCCAAAGGCAGCTCGGGGGCTGTCTTGGGTGTACAGGCGGCCAGTATGGCTGCCGTAGCGGCGAACATGAGGAGTTTTTTCATGGGGTTTATTCGTTTGGATTTTCGTTCTGCTTTTTCGTGCGCAAGGCGTCCCGCCAGATGCTGCAGACCGAGAGGGTCAGCAGGATCAGGATCGGGATGTCGCCGGTGTGCGACGCCCCGGGAAACATCAGGTGCGTGGCTACTTTGATTGCAAAGGCTGCCACGGCGATGAAAATGGCCAGGATGCGGATGACTTTTTCGATTTCCATAGTGGGTGTCTTTTTGTTTTTGACACTGCAAACTTACAAAAGAAATTTTGAAAAACAAATAAAATTTATTGTTTTTCGATAAAATTTTTATGATAAGCAACTTTTTCCTGCCTGACCGCAGAGAAACCGTAACAAAAAAACGCCCGGAGGCGTTTCTTGTAATGAGTATTGCCCTGACAGCCGGGTCTATTCCGCGTCGACGAATTTGTAGAGCTGGTCGCCGCGGTGGATCGGGGTGTCGGTGTGCACGGCGCAGAGGGTGCCTTGTGCCACGGATTGCACCGGGGTGCCGTCGGTGTCGTGCAGCTCGGTGAGTGCCTGTTCGGCGATGCCGGTGGTGGCACCCATGAAGAAAATATCCTCGCCCACGGACAGCGGTGCGGCTTCGACCAGTACCTCGGCCACCGATATTCTCTTGTAGAAGTTTGTTACCTTGCCTACGTAGACCTTGCGCCGCGTGGCGGCCGAGCCGTAATGTTGGCTGTGTTCGGCCACGGGGCGCCCGGCGTAGTAGCCTTCCCAGAAGCCGCGGTTGAAGACCGTGGCGAGCCGCTCCTTCAGCCCGGCGGCCAGGGCGGGGGTGTAGGTGCCCGCTTCGATCGCGCGCAGCGCTTCGTCGTAGCATTCCACCACGCGCTTGACGTATTCCGCGCCGCGTGCACGCCCTTCGATCTTCAGCACCCGCACACCCGCACCGATGAACCTGTCGAGGAAATCGACCGTGCAGAGGTCTTTGGGCGAGAGGACGTAGCGCCCGTCGATGTCCAGCGCCGCACCGGTCTCCGTGTCCGTGACGGTGTATTTGCGGCGGCACAGCTGGCGGCAGGCTCCGCGGTTGGCCGAGCAGTTGGTTTCGTAGAGCGAGAGGTAGCATTTACCCGAAATCGACATGCATAATGCGCCGTGGGCGAACATTTCGATTTCGACCAGCTCGCCACGCGGGCCCCGGATGTCGTTCCCGACGATCTGGCGGTGTATTTGCGCCACCTGTTCGAGCGTCAGTTCGCGTGCCAGCACCACCGTGTCGGCCCACTGCGAGAAGAACTTCACGGTTTCGGAATTCGAAATGTTGCTCTGGGTCGAAATATGCACCTCGACCCCGATGCGCCGGGCATAGAGTATCGCCGCGAAATCGGTGGCGATGATGGCGTCGATGCCTTCGGCCCTGGCGCGGTCGATTACCTCGTGGACGGTTTGCATCTCGTCCTCGTAGACGATGGTGTTGACCGTGAGGTAGGCCTTGACCCCTGCGGCGTGTGCCGTGGCGACGATCTTCGCCAGGTCGTCGAGCGTGAAATTCGCAGCCGACGCCGAGCGCATGTTGAGCTTCCCGACGCCGAAATATACCGAGTCCGCCCCGGCCTGTATGGCTGCGGCCAGTGCTTCGTAAGACCCTACGGGGGCCATGATTTCTATCTCGGAGCGTTGCATAGTGTCGTTTACGGGGGATGTTCCTGTGAGGGGTGTTTCCGGAATCAGTTTTTGCGTCCCATCAGGCTCAGGGCGTATTCGCGCATCCGTTCCGTGCGGGATTTTTCGACCGAAAGGGTGTCGAGGATGCCCAGCGCCCTTTCGAAGCGCAGCGAAATCTGCTGTTCGGTGAGGCGTGGTATGTCGAGCCGGTCGTAGACGGCTTTTATCGTGGCGATTTTCTCGGCGTCGGGCATCTGTGAGCGGTGCGTCGAGCGGAGCACTTCGCGCGTAGGTTCGTCCGCGCGGCTTATGGCCGTGATCATCAGGTAGGTCTGTTTGCCTTCGAGGATGTCGCCGCCGATGGCCTTGCCCAGCCTTTCGTCGCCGTAGCTGTCCAGCAGGTCGTCCTGCAACTGGAATGCCAGTCCCAGTTCGATGGCGAAGCGGCGCAGCTTGCGGCAGTCCTCTTCGGAAGCGCCGCCCAGCAGGGCGCCGATCGTGGTGGCCCCGGCTAGCAAAACCGAGGTCTTCAGCTCGATCATGTGCATGTATTCCACGACCGAAACCTTCGGCTTGCGTTCGAAATCCATGTCGTACTGCTGCCCTTCGCACACTTCGAGCGCCATGGTGTTGAACGTCGAGAGTATCTGCGGCAGCAGTTGCGCCGGCACTTCGCCCAGCAACCGGTAGGCGCAGATCAGCATGGCGTCGCCCGAGAGGATCGCCACGTTCTGCCCCCACTTGGCGTAGACTGAGGGTTTGCCGCGCCGCACGGCTGCATTGTCCATGATGTCGTCGTGCAGCAGCGTGAAATTATGGAACACCTCGACGGCCGCGGCGGCCGGCAGGGCATGTTGTATCTTGTCGGTGAAGATGCCGTTGGAGAGCATCAGCAGCATGGGGCGCAGGCGCTTGCCGCCGCCCGCGAGCGAATAGCCGATCGGGGCGTAAAGTAGCTCGGGTTCGGCCGGGAACTCGGTTTGGGCCAGGTAATTTTCGATGGCGGAGAGCAGTTGCTCGTTCGTTTGCATAGTCTGACAATACTTTTGGATCGGAATCTGTCCCAAAAGTAGGAAAAAAGTTTGGAGTAGCCGAATTTTGGATTAACTTTGACCTGATAAATTCTAACCTTTAACCAGAACACGATATGAAAAAACTCGCTATCGGCGTGGACATCGGCGGTATCAATACTGCGTTCGGCCTCGTCGACGAAAACGGCGACCTGTATGCCGAATCGGTCATTTCGACCAAGAAATACCCCAGTGTAGACGATTATCCGGCCTATGTCGAAGACCTCTGCCAGGCGATGCACGCACTGGCCGACAGCCTTTCGTTCGAGTACGAACTGACGGGTATCGGTATCGGTGCCCCCAATGCCAATTATCATAAAGGTACGGTCGAAAACCCCGCGAACCTCTGGAAATTCCGCGAGGGAGACCCCAATCCCGATGAAAGCCGCCGCGTTTTCCCGCTGGCGGACGACATCCGGAACTGCTTCGGGGGTGTGAAGGTGCTCGTGACGAACGACGCCAATGCCGCGACGATCGGCGAGATGATCTACGGCAATGCCAAGGGCATGCGCGACTTCATCATGATTACGCTCGGTACGGGCCTCGGATCGGGTTTCGTCGCCAACGGCGAGATGATCTACGGCCATGATGGCTTTGCCGGAGAGTTCGGCCATGTCATCGTCGAGCGCGACGGCCGCGAGTGCGGTTGCGGGCGGAAGGGCTGCCTGGAGACCTATGTTTCGGCTACGGGTATCAAGCGTACGGCATTCGAACTGATGGCCAAAATGTCGGCTCCCAGCAAGCTGCGCGACATCGCTTTCGGCGATTTCGACGCTTCGATGATCTCCGCCGCTGCCGAGCAGGGCGATCCCATCGCACTCGAAGCCTTCCGTTTTACGGGCGAGATGCTCGGTCGTGCGTTGGCCGACGTGGTGACCGTCACGTCGCCCGAGGCGATTTTCCTCTTCGGCGGCCTGTCGAAGGCGGGCAAGCTGATCTTCGAGCCTACGCAGTGGTACATGGAGGAGAATATGCTCTTTGCATTCAAGAACAAGGTGAAGCTGCTTCCGAGCGGTATCCAGGGTAAGAATGCCGCGATTCTCGGCGCTTCGGCCCTGATCTGGCAGGAGGAGCATAAATAATCCGGCGGAAGGCCGGGCGACGGGCGTCGCTTCGGTTTGCCTGGCAGAGGATGAGCCGGGATTGTCTTGTCTTGCCGATGCCGTTTTCGGATTTGTCCGGATGAAAAGAATGCCGGCGGAGTTTGTGCTCCGCCGGCATTGCCGTTACATACCGGCTGCCCGGTGTCCCTGTGAAGGGCTATTTGTTGTAGGCGGTCAGCATCCAGACCATCTTCTCCTGCTCCTTCAGGTAGTCGCTCATCAGCGCCACGGTAGCCTCGTCGCCGGCCTCCGAGGCCAGTTCGAGCAGCTTGCGCTCCTCGCCGATAAGGTAGCTGTACGTGGTGAGGATATGCCCGATGGCCTCATCGCCGCGTGTTACGCCCGAAACCTCCTTGACCTTGGCGACCCTGAGGTATTCGCTGAACCTGTTTTCGGGCTTGCCGCCCAGCATCAGGATGCGTTCTGCGATCTGATCGGCCTTTTCGGCAGTATCGTCATACAGCTCTTCGAACTTGCCGTGCAGGACGAAGAACCCGTGCCCTTCGATGTCCCAGTGGAAACCCCGCAGGTTGGTGTAAAATACTTGAAAATCAGCCAGCAGCGAATGCAGTGCCGATACTACGCCCTGTACCTTCTTCTCGTTCAGGTGCAAATAATCCAGTGTTTTCATAATCGTTTTTTATTTTAATTGTTTGTATATCAAATTATTCCCTTGATCCGGTCTTCCGAGGCCGACAGGGCTGCCTTGGCTCCTTCGCCCATTGCGATCACGATCTGTTTGTAACGTATGTCCGTCACATCGCCCGCTGCATATACGCCAGGTACCGACGTGCGGCACTCCTTGTCGGTGAGGATTTCTCCCGCGCGGTTGGTGTCGAGGATGCCGGCGAACAGCTTGCTGTTGGCTGAGAGGCCGATCTGGACGAATACGCCGTCGAGCGGCAGCCGTTTTTCCTCTCCCGTCGAGCGGTCTTTCGTGCGCAGGGCCGTCATGCGGCTGCCGTCGCCTTCGACCTCGAGCGTCTGCACGTTCGTATGTACCGCTACATTGGGGTGCGTGCGCAGCTTCTCCTGCAATACCTGGTCGGCCTTGAGAGTCTCCATGAATTCGAGAACCGTCACCGAAGCGCAGGTGCCCGCCAGGTCGATTGCGGCCTCGACGCCCGAATTGCCGCCGCCGATCACAGCGATATGCTTCCCGGTGTAGAACGGCCCGTCGCAGTGGGGGCAGAAGGCTACGCCGCGGCCGATGTACTCCGCTTCGCCCGGCACCCCGAGCCTGCGCCACGAAGCTCCCGTGGCGACGACCAGTGCCGGGGCGCGGAAAACCTCCCCGCCTTTGGCATGCAGCTCCCGGATGCCGCCGTCCATGTCGAAACGTTCGATGCGGCGGTTGTCGCAGATGTCAATCCCGTAGGCCTCCATGTGTCTGCGCAGGTCGCCCGCGAGCTCTGCTCCGGTCGTGCGCGGCACCGAGACCAGGTTTTCGATGCCTACCGTTTCGTTGACCTGCCCGCCGACCTTTTCTGCCACGACCGCCACGCGGAGCCCCTTGCGGGCTGCATAGATCGCGGCCGAAGCCCCGGCGGGGCCGCCCCCGGCGACCAGCAGGTCGTATTCGCGCACGACGGGCGTGATGCCTGTATCCGAGGTGCCGAAACGTTCCTCGAGTTTATCCAGCAGTTCAGCCAGCGAGCCACGGCCGACGTGGATCAGCTCTTCGCCGTGGAAGACCGCCGGTACGGCCTGGATATTCAGCCGTGCAACCTCCTCGGGGAACAGGGCTCCGTCCACGGCCGTATGGGTGATCCGGGGGTTGGAGAGCGCCAGCAGGTTGAGCGCCTGTACCACATCGGGGCAGTTGGTGCAGGTGAGCGACATGTAGGTCGTCAGCGCGATCTGCCCGCCGAGCGCCCCGATCTGTCGGCGCGTCGCTTCGTCGGGCAGGTTTTTGCCCTTGCCGTCGGCGTTCAGCACGGCCAGTACCAGTGAGCTGAACTCATGGCCGTTGGGCACCGCCCGGAAGTGGATGCCGGTGTCCTTCTCGTTGCGCAGAAGCCGGAACTCCAGTCCCTGCCCGTCGGTGATTCGACAGCCGATCTTCGCGGAACAGGCGGCCGTCTCTTCGAGCAGCTCGAGCAGCTCTCCGCGCGACGCATGGCCGGGGTCGGCCGTGACGTCGAACACGTAGGAGGCTTCCAGCCCCTCGAACAAGCGGAGCAACTGCTCCCTGAGTGTATGATCCAGCATGGCCCTTAGATTTTACCTACCAGGTCGATACTCGGTTTGAGCGTCTCGGCGCCCTGCTGCCATTTGGCGGGGCATACTTCACCCGGGTGCGCCTCGACGAACTGTGCCGCGGCGACTTTGCGCAGCAACTCCTCGGCATTGCGGCCGATGCTGTTGTCCTGGATCTCCACCAGCTTGACCTTCCCCTCGGGGTTGACGACGAACGTGCCGCGGTAGGCTACGCCTTCTTCCTCGATCATGACGCCGAAGCCGCGCGAAAGTACACCCATGGGGTCTGCGAGCATCGGGTAGTTGATTTTGCGGATGCTTTCCGAAGTGTCGTGCCAGGCTTTGTGCACGAAGTGGGTGTCGGTGCTTACCGAGTAGACCTCCACGCCCATGGCTTTGAACCGGTCGTATTTGTCGGCCATGTCCACCAACTCGGTGGGGCATACGAACGTGAAGTCAGCCGGGTAGAAAAAGAAGATCGCCCATTTGCCTTTGAGGTCTTCGTTCGTGACCGTTACGAATTTGCCGTTGTGGTAGGCCTGAACCTTGAATTCGGGTACCGTTGAATTGATGATTGATGTCATAGCTATACTTTTTTATTTATGTGAATATTTTTTGCTGCTTTAGTTTTCTTCCTCTTTGTTGATACAAAAATAGGGGAAATCTTTGTATAAATCAAATTGATAATATTTATGTAGTTATAGTTAAAATTTATGATAGTGCTTTTACCGCGCTCCGGCCTGTGTTTTGCCGTTGCCCGTAGATTTTATAAAAGTACGGAGCCCGGCGTATCCGTGCAATCGCAATTTCAGGGGAATTTTCCCCGCCCGATACCCGTTATTGGGGATATGCGCCGGAATCCGGAACAGGCGGGGCCGGGAACAGGATCGGAGTGCCCGGGGCAGCCGGGATCGCATCATGCGGGAATCCGGAATGAAGATTCCCGCAGGCCGCCGGGGTTTTCCCGGTGCCGGGAGCGGGGTGCCTGCAAAACGAAAGCCCCGGAGCGTTAACTCCGGGGCTTGGGCTCTCCTCCCGCCTTGGGTGCGGGGTGTTCCTGTTTTATCGCATCGCGATCTGCGAGGTTCCGATCAGGCGGCCGTCGCAGAACAGTTGTACGGTGTAGGCACCAGCGGCAAAGCCTGTGCTGTTATAGTAGATACCCACTTCGAGATCCTGGTTCTGGTAGTCCACTTCGCGCATGGCTGAATAACTCAGGCGTTCACCCTCGAAATCGAAAGTCGGCATGGCCTCGGTCGTCAGTACATAGCCGTCGGGCGAGGTGATACGGACGTAGACGGTCTTTTCGCCCGGTGTCGCCAGCTCGTTGGCCGTCAGTACGAAATCCACGCGAAGGCGCGCGGCATTCTTGATCCTCGACACGGGTTTGCTGTTGGCGTTGAGCGCCGAGAGACGGATGTCGCGGGCGCGGATCACGGCGCCGACACGTACCTTGTTGTCCAGCTCGGCAGCCTTCTCCTCGGCCATTTCGGCGCGCAGCTTCGCCGACGAGATCTCCTTGCGGTAGGTTACGTTCTCGTTGATGAGTTTTTTGTTGAGCGTATTGAGCGAGTCGATCTGGCGGATGTAGCTCTTCATGACCGTACGCAGCGTACCCACCTCTTTTTCGTACTGTTTGATCTTGGCCAGGTTCCATGAACGCTCCTTTTTCAGGCGCGTCATCAGCGAGTCTGCGCGGTCGCGTTCCACGTTGAGGTTGGCAGAGATGCTGTCGTTGGTCACCTGCAGGTTGTCGTAGTCGGTCATCAGGCGTCCCAGGTCGTTCTGGATCGAATCGCGGTCGGCCTGCAGCAGCTGGTTGTCGACCATCTGCTGGCGGTGTATGCTGAAATAAAGTACCGAAAGCGCCACCAGGATCACCGAGAGGATGATGATGACGATGCGGTAGCCGCGGATGGATTTTTCCGGGACGGGCTGCGAGGTCATGTAATCGTCGTCCTCGAATTCCGAGGGGTCGTACCCTTGCTTATTTTCTTCCATAAAAACAGTTTTTCAGTGTCGAATTTACCTGATTGTTCGCCGGGTCAGGGTTATCCTGAGGCAAAGATAACAAAATTTTTATTTTATGAGGCTCGTCATCGGGTATTTAAGCCCCTTGTAGCCCGAAATATAGGCATTGATGCTGCCTACGCGGACGGGCGACTCGATGTAAAGCGGGATTTTGTTCTCGTCGTCCGAGATCCATAGCGTGAAGACCGTGCCGTCGGTGAAGGAGAACCCTTCGGAGGTGCCCAGCTGGCATTCGAACTTCAGGGTCTTGAAGCGTCCCATGTTGCGGATCTTCTTCGTTTCGCGGCTTATGTACCTGTAATTCAGGTGCCGGATCGTGTCCTGCAATACCATCTGGAGGGTTGCGGGCTCACCGGGTTTGAAATCCTCGGCATTGGCCGAGCGCATGGTGAAGAAAAGCGCGATGGCATCCATGCTCTCGGGAGTCAGGGGCATGGTTTTCTCCTCGAAAGGCCGTTGGCGCCGCCGCCACCGGGTATGCACCTGGTCGTTGTCCCAGTCGTAAGTGTAATAGCTCTGGAACGTGTAGTCGCCCTCCTTGAGGTCGCTTTCGAAACGTACCGGACGCAGCGTCTCGGGGCTGATCCACACCGTGTAGATATCTTCGAGGTTGAAGAACCAGCGGTAGGTGGGCAGCGTGCGGCCGATGCCCTCGACCTTGTAGAACTTGCGGTCGTCGAGCTGCACCTCGCTCGTCTTGACCTCGACCGCTCCCACTTCGGTGTTGGGGAACATCTTGGCCTTGTAGCTGACGCGGTAGAAAAGCTGCTCGCCCGGGTGGTAGAGCTGGGCTGCGGCAGGCAGTGCGGCGGTGAATAACAATATCGTGAATAACAGTCGTTTCATGGAAAAAGGGTTTTTAATGGATAAACGGTCGTGGGTATGAAATATTACGAAATCATCGAAAAATCAATCTCTTCGCGCCCCGAATAGCGCCTCCTTAACTCCCTGAGGCCGCGGTGCTCCGGCCGGGAGAGGGTGCGGTCGGCGGAGAGGATGCCGGCCGCCGCCTCGCGCGAAACGGTGAGTATTTGGACATCGAGCGTGGGGTTGGCGATCTTCAAATCAAACGCCATGCCGCTCTGGAGCGTCCCGTTGATGTCGCCCGCACCTCGCAGCTTGAGGTCGAGCTCTGCCAGGCGGAATCCGTCGTTGGTTTCGCACATGGCGTCGAGGCGTGCCCGCGACTCCTTCGAGAGCTTTTCGCCCGACATCAGGATGCAGTAGGATTGTTCGCCGCCCCGCCCTACGCGCCCGCGCAACTGGTGCAGCTGCGAGAGCCCGAACCGCTCGGCCGATTCGATGACCATGACCGTGGCGTTCGGCACGTCGACGCCTACTTCGATGACCGACGTGGCGACCATGATATCGGCCTCGCCCGACTTGAACTGGCGCATCGACTCCTCCTTGTCGGCGGGTTTCATCTTGCCGTGGCAGATCGTCGTGACGTAGTCCGGCAGCGGAAAATCGCGCGATATGGCTTCGTAGCCGTCGGTGAGGTCTTTGTAATCCATGGCCTCGGACTCCTTGATGAGCGGATATACGACATAGACCTGCCGTCCCTTGGCGATCTCCTGCTTCATGAAGCCGAACAGGCGCAGCCGCGCCGCATCGGTGTAATGTACGGTCTTGATCGGCCGTCGTCCCGGCGGAAGCTCGTCGATCACCGAGACGTCGAGGTCGCCGTAGAGGGTCATGGCCAGCGTGCGGGGAATCGGCGTGGCGGTCATCACGAGGATGTGCGGCGGCTGCTCGTTTTTGATCCAGAGCCGGGCGCGCTGCTCCACGCCGAAGCGGTGCTGCTCGTCGATCACCACGAACCCCAGGTTGGCGAACTGCACCCGGTCTTCGATCAGGGCGTGCGTGCCGATCAGGATGTGCACCTCGCCCGAGGCGATCCCTTCGAGCGCCAGCCGGCGCTCCCTGGCCTTCGAGGCGCCGGTGAGGATGGCGACCTTCACCCCCATGCCGTCGAGCATACGCGTGATGGTGGCGAAATGCTGGCGGGCGAGGATCTCGGTGGGCGCCATCATGCAGGCCTGGTAGCCGTTGTCCACGGCCAGCAGCATCGACATCAGCGCCACGAGGGTCTTGCCGCTGCCGACGTCGCCCTGCAACAGGCGGTTCATCTGGTAGCCCGTGACGGTGTCCTGCCGGATCTCCCTGATGACCCGTTTCTGCGCTCCGGTGAGCGGGAACGGTAGCTTTTCGTTGTAGAAGGTGTTGAAGACGCCCCCGACCTTCATGAACAGGAAACCGTTGTTTTTGGCCAGGCGCTCCGTGCGGCGCGACTGGACGTTGAGCTGGATGCCCAGCAGTTCGTCGAATTTCAGCCTGTACTGTGCCTGCCGCAGCAGTTCGGGCGACTGCGGGAAATGGATGTTGTAGTAGGCGTCGCGCAGTGGGATCAGCCCGTAGCGGGTTCGCACCTCGTCGGGCATGTAGTCGGGGATATGGTCTTTGGCCAGCGCCCACGCATTGCAGATGATCTGGTACATGCCCTTGGCGCCGAGCACGTTCGAAAGTTTCTCGGTCGAGGGATAGATGCCCTGCATGCCGCTTTCGGCTTTGCGCGAGAGCGCCTGTTCCATGGTCTCCAGCTCGGGGTGCGCCATCGACAATTCGCCGCGGTAGAACGACGGCCGTCCGAAAATGAGGTATTCGCGTCCCACTTCGACCCGTTTTTCGATCCATTTGATACCTTGGAACCAGACCAGTTCGGCCGACCCCGTGGGGTCGGAGACATAGGCCGTGAAGCGGCGTTTGCGGCCCGTGCCGGCATAGGCTACGCCCGTCACGCGGGCGCGGAACTGGAGCAGGGTGGGCGCATCGTCGGTGATCTCGGCGATGCGGTAGACTTTCGTGCGGTCGATATAGCGGAACGGGTAGTGACGCAGCATGTCGCCCAGCGTACGGATGCCCAGCTCCTTGTCCAGAAGCCGGGCGCGGGCTTCGCCGACGCCGCCTACGAATTTTATGTCGTTGTCCAGGTAGTCCACACGACAAATATACGAAAAAACAGGAAATCCGTATCGCGCACAGGGCGTTATTCCTTTTGCCGGGTGTTGCCGCGGGCTATTCCGGGCTATTCCTGCGCGTCCTCCTCCAGCGTGACGTCGACACCGATGCGGGCGAAACTGCCCCCGCACCATCCCTCGGCTTCCGAGACGCGGTCGGCTTCGGTGAATTCGACCGGAACGGACTGTGCCGCGAACTCCCCGCCGTTGGACGGGCCGTCGGTGTCGGTAAACAGGATGTCCGCCGTCGTTTCAATGGAGAATAATTGTCCGGGAAGTTCGTAGCAACCGTCGTCCCCGGTCTGTGCCTTATAGGAGCTGTTTGGTTGGCGCACCTCGATCCCGGGTATCGGGGTGCCGGTTTTGTCGGTTACCTTGCCGCCGACCCAGATATTTACGTGCGGCGTTCCGTACATGGCGGTCGGTGGTTCTCCGTTTTTCTGTTTTTCGCAGGCCGTAGAGAACCCGAGCAGTGTCAGCAACAGGAAAGACAGGCGTTTTTTGATGCGTTTTTTCATGGCGGGAGCGGGATTGTGGTTGCTATCCGAAATATAGGGAATAAATCGGAATTCGCAAAATCGCGGATTATCTTTATCTTTGCATCACAATCGCAGAAGAGATGAATCTTTCGGAATACAGTCGCCGCCCGAGTTGCGAGGTGCGCATCGGGCGGGTCGTGATCGGCGGCGGGCACCCGGTCGCCGTGCAGTCGATGACCAACACCGACACCAACGATACCGAAGCCAGCGTGGCGCAGATCGAACGGATCGACCGCGCCGGGGGAAAGATCGTGCGCCTTACGGCACAGGGGCGGCGCGAGGGCGAGAACCTTGCCCGCATCGTCCGCCGTCTGCGCGACGAGGGCTTCGATACGGCCGTCGTGGCCGACATCCACTTCCTGCCCGAGGTGGCCGCCATTGCCGCGCAATATGTCGACAAGGTGCGCATCAACCCGGGCAATTACCGCACGGATCGCGGGGAGCTGGAGGAGTTGATCGCCCGCTGCCGCGAGCGGGGCGTCGCCCTGCGCATCGGCGTCAACCACGGGTCGCTCGCCAAACGTGTCTTCGACCAGTGGGGAGATACGCCGCAGGGCATGGTCGTCTCGGCCATGGAGTTCCTGCGTGTCTGCAAGGCGCACGGATTCGACCAGGTCGTCGTGTCGATGAAGTCGAGCAACACGCGCGTCATGGTCGCCGCTTACCGGCTGCTGGTCGCGGCGATGGATGCCGAGGATATGCACTATCCGATCCACTTGGGCGTCACCGAGGCCGGCAGCGGCATCGAGGGGCGTATCAAGAGCGCCGTAGGTATCGGGGCGCTGCTCTGCGACGGCATCGGCGACACGATCCGCGTATCGCTGACCGAGGCCCCGGAGCACGAAATTCCCGTGGCGGAACTGCTGGTAAGGCACTTCGCGGAGCGCCCCGGGATATTTCCCGTGCTGCATCCCGAGCGTTACTCCCCGACCGAGTACCGCCGCCGTACGAATATACAGGTGCCGGTCGTGCACAGCGAGCCGCTCGACGGCTTCCGCGTAATCGAGGCCGTGTCGGGCAATCCCACGGCCGAGCTGCGCGCCGCGATCCTGAACCTCGATACCCCCGAACCGGTCGTCGTGAAACGCCGTTACGAGGAGACCTCGCTGGAGACATTGGCCGTGAAGGCTGCCGCCGACCTGGGGGTGCTGCTGCTCGACGGGCTGGCCGACGGCATCTGGATCGACGCGCCGGGATTTGCCGAAGAGCAGGTGCGCGAAATCGAGCTGATGATCCTGCAGGCGGCGCGCGTGCGGTTCTCGCACACCGAGTACATCGCCTGCCCGAGTTGCGGTCGCACGCTTTACGACATCGAAAAGACCCTCGCCGACATCAAATCGCGCACGTCGCACCTTTCGAACCTCAAGATCGGCGTCATGGGATGCATCGTCAACGGCCCTGGCGAGATGGCCGATGCCGACTACGGGTACGTGGGTGCCGTACCCGGCCGCATCACGCTCTACAAGGGGCGCACGGTCGTGGCACGCAACATCCCGCAGGAAGAGGCGCTCGACCGCCTCGTGGAACTGATCAAGGCCGACGGCGAGTGGGTGGAGCCATGACGATCCTGCCGCTCGCATACCTGCCCTCGGTCGAGTACTTCGCGCACTTGTTGTGCGGCGGGTGCGTCGTCGACCTGGGCGAGCATTTCGTGAAGCGCTCGGAGCGCAACCGCGCCCGTATCCTCGCTACGGATGGGGTGATGGAGCTGACCGTCCACGTGTGTCATGCCAACCGTCCCCGCCAGCCCGTACGCGACGTGCGGATCGACTATTCGAAACGCTGGCAGCACCAGCACTGGGGGGCGTTGGTCGCCTCCTACAAAGGGTCGCCCTATTTCGATTTTTACGCTGAATATTTCGAACCTTTCTACCGCCGGGAATACGGATTCCTGGCCGATTACAATGCCGAACTGCTCGGTCGGCTCTGCTCCCTGCTGCGCGTTCCCATGCCGGAGTTCTCCCAGGCGTATGTCGCTGCCGCCGCGGGCGACACCGACCTGCGTCCCAAACGGCGCAATGAGGGCCCGGCGTTCATTGCCGAGCCCTATGTGCAGGTCTTCTCCGATCGTATGCCTTTCCAGCCTAATTTGTCGGTTGCGGATTTACTGTTCGCCGAGGGCCCTGAAGCCGTTTCGGTTTTAAGACGTTGCCGACTCTGAGCGTCACGCTGTCGCGCAACGGCCCGGCGATGGCCTTGATTTCGACCGTGCCCCGCAGCGACACCGAATCCGTGCGGTACTGGCACGTGGCGTATTCCGTCACGGCCAGCGTGTCGGCCCCTGCGAGCAGCGTGGGGGCACCGGCCGACGAATAGATATGGAATGCCTGCCGTTCGCCGTCGCGCAGCGTCCGCCGCTTGTCTGTGATGTGCAGTGTCGGTTCCTCCTTGTTCCACAGAGCCTTATAGAGGTAGAACGCATCCTTGCGCTCGCGGCGGTCGATGGTCACGAGACCGGCGCCGTTCACCCCGTAAGGCCGGCGTACCGAACCGTAGTCGAACATGTTGTTGATCCATGTCCCCCAGAAAAGCGAGTCGTTCTGGAGGTTTTTGGCATACTGCTCGTGGAAGTGAGTCTGACGCTCCTCGGGCATCCAGTTCGCGCGGGGTGCCGCCTGTGCCGTATAGCTTTTGTGTCCGATGAAGCCGCTGCCCCCGTAACAGATTCCCGAGCGGAGGTGTGACCACCCTTTCTGCAACTGGTCGCGCCATACGGTCACGTCGTCCGTCGTGCCTTTGCGCCAGCCTACGTCCTGTCGCCAGACGATCAGGTCGGTGATGAAGTTGATATTGCCGTCCTGGTCGCTGCAGGCCACCGTGGGACGCGAAGGGTCGAGGGCGTGTGCCGCCGCGTTGAGCTTGCCCAGGTAAGGCGTTACGTCGTTGCCGCGCGTCCAAAGCCGCGAAAAGATACCCCACATCACCACCGAGGGGTGGTTGTAGTTTTGGGCAATGATCTCCTGCAACTGTTGCAGGCCGTTCTGTTCGAACTGCGGGGTGGCGTAGTAGGCCACGTCGCCCAGGAACGAGGAGCGGTGGAACGGCGCATCGACCCATACCAGCATGCCCAGCTCGTCACAACGGTCGTAGAGGTATTGCGCATGGGGCATCACGGCCGAACGCAGGGCGTTCGCCCCGAGGGTGCGGATCTGGCCGAGGTCAGCCTCATAGTCGGGCGCGATGAGTGCGCCGCCCGAGATGGCGTTGTCGTGGTAGAGCGTTACGCCGTGTATCGGGATGCGGCTGCCGTTGACCGCAAAGCCGCCCGCCGGGGTGGCTACGATGCTGCGGAAGCCCGTGCGCACAGCGACGCTGTCGGTGACGGTCGCGTCGCCGATGCTTACCGATACCCGGTAGAGGGCCGGGTTGGCGGGACTCCACAACTGCGGGGCGTCGACCGAGAAGGGAATCGTGACGGGTTTCCCGTCGATGCGCGTTTTCTGTCGTTTGGAAAATACGCGGCTGCCGTCGGGCGCCGTGATGTCGAGCGTCAGGACGCAACTGTTCTCCCCGCCGGTAACCAGATGGATCTCCGCTTCGCCTTCGACCCGCTCGTCGCTGACCGAGTTCTGGCGCACCAGTATGCCGTCCGAGCCGAGGTAGAGGGGTGATACGGCTGTTTTTTCCGTAAGGATCAGCTCCGCTTCACGGTAAATGCCTCCGTAGAGATTCATGTCCGTCGAGGTGGGAAGCACGTCGTCGCAGTAATTGTTGCTGACGACGACCAGCAGCGCATTGTCGGAACCGAACCGTATCTTGTCGGTGATTTCGAGCGCAAAAGCCGTACCTCCGCCCTTGTGCCCGCCGACATAGTAGCCGTTGACGAAGACGTCGGCCACGCTTTGCACGCCGTAGAATTTCACGAATAACCGTTTGGTCGCCCATTCGGCCGGGATATACATGTCGTTCTGGTAGTTGGCCGTTGTTTCGAGGAAATATCCGGTGCCTCCCGTATCTGTATTCCAGGTGTGGGGCAGCGTAACATGTCGGGCGTTGTCGCTGCTGTTCTCCGACTTGAAGAAGAAACGCCATCCCTCGTTCAGGGGGAATACCTCGCGGGCCTGTGTAGAGGCGCAGATGGCGAGGAGCAGGAGTGTCGCTATGTATCGTTTCATTGTCTCGGATGGTTTTGGTGTCCTGATGCAAAGATAATACAACGCCGGCTCAAAATCAAATTTTCCGCTGCGGGCGCCGCTTCCGTGCTGTCGGTATCCGGAGTCGGCTGTCCGGCGTTATTCGGGGCGGAATGTATGTCGGGATATACGTACGGCGTGTTTGTCGGTTGAGTGGTGTGCATTCGTATTGGGCCGTTGCGTGATTGTAGAAACACTGCCGGGTCGGGCGCGAGCGGATATTAGGACAGGGTCGGTCATTGCGGGCCGCCTGCCGCGCGTGATGCCCGCGAGAGGAAGATCGGAAGAGTTCCGCGGAACTTCCGGGCACAAAAAAAGCGGCAGACCGCGCCTCTTCGGTCTGCCGCAGGCAGGAGTTTTACTTGAAAAGTGGGAGTTTTTGTTACCAAAAAACTTTGGGGATGTGCGACTCCTGCCTTGGGGTATGTTTCCGGGTTCCCGGCGCTGCTGTGAGGCAGCGCCGGATTCCGCGGGAAAGATGTCTTAGTCAAGAACAACCGGTTTGACCTTGACCTGAACGAGGGTCTTGGCGACGCCGTACTTGTGCTGAACCGATACGGGAATCAGTACCGATACCTCTTTGCCGAGGTCGTTACCAAGCAGGCTGTGGAAATCGAGTTTCGTAGCATCCTGGGCATTCGTCTCAAAGCAGTTCTGACCCGAAGGCATCTTGAAGAACGAGTTGGCGCTATAAAGCTTTCTCTTGGCAACCTCGGTTGCGTAGTTGTCGGCAGTGATACCCTCGATGCTGACAGCCGAAATATTGCCCTGCGCGTCGACAGCCTGATTGACAACTGCTTCGGCAAAGTTCCATTGAGCGGTCTTGACATCGTAGTACTTGTAGCGTTCGGGAGCATATTCATCCTCACCTTGCGCTGCTACCGGGGCTTTTGCAGCTACGAGGTAGTTCTGGAAGTCTCGGATCGAAATAGCCTCTGCGCAATCGATAGTCTGTCCTTCAGCTGCATAGGGAAGCTCTACGACACCCAGGTCGTTCACGAACTTGAGCGGGGCAACGTAGGAAAGTTCGAACGTTTCGACCAGATAGATGTTCTTCGGGTTGATTGAGCCCCAAATCTTCGCGTTCGCACGCTGGCCGAGCAGTGCATAGCCGGCTGCATTTTCACCCACGAATACGGATATCTCGGATGCGACCGACTTGCCGTTGTCTATACCGAACCATGCATTCTGCGTCTGAGTGCCGTTGAACTGGATTCTCGAAGCATTACCGCTGAGGGTCTTCGATTGCAGCACATAGCCGTAATCGTCGTTGTTGTGCTCTACCTGGGGTTCGGCGGTTGCAGGGTTAAAGTTAACCTTGAAGTCCGTAACTGGCTGCGTTTTGGAGAACTGAATATCCCATACGGCGCAGTTGTTCATATTGGCGAGCGGCTTCTTGTCGGTAAATGCGCTTGCCAGGTCGAACTCATAGTTAACCAACTTATCGACAGTTCCGTTGCGGTATTCCGGGTTGGCCGTGTTAATGTGGATCGGCGTGACCTTGACACTCTTGTTCGCGTTGCCTGCGTAGTCGGAGTGCCACCATGCGGTATTCTTCGTAACCGTAGCCTTCAGCTCGACGGTGAAGTTTACACCGAAGGTGATCGTCAGACCGCCGTCTACGTTGCCGTCCTTGCGTACCAGATTGATCGTAACGAACATATCCTTACCGTCCTTGTACTTGCTGAGCAGCTTCCCGTCCAGGTCGATAATCTTACCGATCTGGTCGGCCGTCAGGTGCCATTCGAACGCGGGTGTCGACTCTGCGGCATTGGCATCGAGTCCATACCACATTTCGTAATTGCCGTTCTTGTAATCGTCGGAGGTCTTGTCCGTAACGACCTTGCCTAAACCGGTATTATTGTTGCGCTCCGTCCATTTGTCGGTCGTGCTGATACCTGCGACTTTATAAGTATTCACGAAATCGGCCTGCGACATGCCGCTCTCGCCCATCTTCTCGAGGATATGCTTGTTCATATCATCCCAAAGGAACTTATAGGTATAGCTGCAACCCAGTTTCGTATAGATCTTGTCGATCGGGAAGCTGAAGGTCTTTTGTGTCCATTTGAGCTGGAGCCATTTTACGTCTACGATCTCATTGCGTTTTGCATCCCACAATTCGACGCGTACAACGGGGGTTTTACCGATGGCTGCCTGGTTATTCTCGGTTCCTTCCGGAGTAACGGGGGTTGCAACCGAGCCGTTCAGTTTGATGTACTTCTGGTTGTCGGCTTCGTTTTCGCCGCGTTTGAACGGGACTGTCGGCACTGCGAAACGGAATTCCAAACCCGCAACAGCAAGAGCTGCCTTATTGATTTCACGGGCCTTAGCTCCCTCTGCATTGGTTGCACAACCGGTAACCAGGGTCAACAGGTCGATCGTTTCGTCGTAATCGCAAGTCGCAGCCGGCTTCGATGCCACCAAATCTGTTGCCTTCTTATACGTCTCGTAGAAATGATAATGTTTGCTGTCCGTATCGCTGTACTTGGCAATTCCTTCCCCGTCATCGCGCAGGGCTGAGATCTTAACATCATAGATATATTCGCTCAGTTTCGTATAGTCGGAATAAATGAACGTATCGTCGGCATCGTCTTCCAGCCATTTCTCCGCAATAGGCACCTTCAATGCTGCCGTATAGATATTATTTTCGGGAGCAGGCTTTACAAGACCATAACCGGCAACACGACGTGTGTTGACTGTCAGTTCGTTGCTCTTGATGTTCCATGCACTGCCGGCCTCGGTCGACCATGTGTTGGAAACGACGGACAGGAGCGTGCTGCCGACGGCGGAACGCGAAACAGCCTGTTCGAACACGAACGAAGGAGTCTCGATATCGCTGTTGGTAACGACCGAAGGCGAAACGTGGTAGCGAACGGGTGTAGCTTTTTCGGAAATATACCAATACTTTTCGGTAGCAGGAGTAACAGCGGCCGTTTCCGTAGAGGTATTGACCTTCATTTTCTTGTAGCGTAACGAGTTGACTTCGATCGTCTCAATGCCGTTTTCATAAAGATCGGGAATCAGCGTTACACTGGTCAGACGTCCCGATACCCATTTTTGCAACTCTGCCGTCAAATCTGTTTTCGCATCGGCAATGGCATCGGCAATAGCATTGGTTATAACACCGTTTTCTGCCAAGGCGTCGGTCAGGCACTGGTGCATTTTACCATCGTATTGCGAAATGGCAGCCGTGATAGCCTGGTAGATCTTGCCTTCCTTACCAGCTTCGGACGAAAGCGCTGCATCGAGTGCCGATGTGAAACGCGTGTCGAAAGCTGCCTGGAAAGCTGCTCCGTTTGCATTTACAGCAGCAGCTACAGCATCGTCGATGGCCTTCTTGATGGCTGCATCGGTGTTGTAGACTTTCAAGTTCTTTGCAAGAGCTACGGCATCTGCAACACTGACGATTGTCGCATAGGTTTTGGCAGCATCTGCTGTCTTGAGGAAAGCCCCGTCGCAATATTTCTTCAGATTATCAATATTGGTTTGCAAGCTTTCATGGGCTTTAACTGTTTTTTCGAGTTCTTTTTCAAGCTGCTCGATATCACCTGTGGCGGAAGAAATGGCCTTTTCCTGTTCGTTGATTTTTTGCTGAAGATCCTTGTCGGCCTGCTCCAGCGTACTGATTGTAACCTTTAGGGAGTTGAGTTGTTCCTCAAGCGAGGCAAGCTTGCCCGTCTCGAGGCCTTCGATTTTGTTGTTGATTTCCTTGATGTCGTCGTCGTAGTCCTTACAACCGACACCGGCTAACATTGTTCCCGTGAGGAACAGTGCGGATAATTATTTTGACCTTGTTTATCAGTCTGTTAATGACAATAAGAAGTAGCCGGTTGACTGGACGGTTTACAATCCGCCGGTATTCGTTTCGAGCGGTTCTGTCCGGGGGATTTGCCAGATGCGTTTGTTGGCGCTGATAATCTTGTCGGTGTCGAACTCCTTGAGGTAGGTCTCGATCTCCGCGGGGTTGCGTCCCATGTTCTGAGCGATCAGGGGCAGGGGAACGTCGGCATGGTAGAGCCTGGACGCATAGGTATGGCGTGCCGCATAGAAGGTGACTTTCCGCGTGAGGCCGATGCGTTTGGCAACCCGTTGCAGGCTTTGGTTTATCACGTTGTTCGCATAGGTGATCCGCTCGAACTGGTGCACAGGGTCTTCGTCGAAGTAGATCGGAAAGACGAAATCGTTGCCCCGCGCCTTTCCCAGCCCTAAAAACGGCACCATGTAGGGCCATGCCACCGACCGTTCGACCAGCACCCGTGTCGGGTGTTGCGTCTTGGCACGGACGAGGTTGATTTCGTAGAACGTGGCTGTGGCCTTGTGCACCTCGGCATATCGCAGGCCGTATGTCGTACGATCCCGGTCGTATTTCTCCTTGTCAGGAATTTCGATGCAGACCATATCCTTCCACTTCAGCCGGGCGAGGTCGACCAGGGCAAGCCCCTGGAAGATATAGGAGCAGATAAACAGCGCGAGCGAAAACTGTTCGGCATCGATCGCGGCCTGCCTGACGGTGCCGTCCGCCCCATACACACGGCTGCGCCAGTAGCGTCGCTGCATCGTTTTTACATCGGGCTTTCGGTTCGTCTTATAATAATAGGTGTCGAGGTAGTAACGTACGATCGCCTCCAGTTCCCCGGTTTCCAGCGCCCGCTTGGCCGTCCTGACATCGAGCCTCCGGCTGAGGCGGAACCCGTGGAACGGGCTTACGGCCAGCTGGCCGCTTTGGCAAGCGTAATTCATCAGCGCCTTGAATGCGCTGAAGAAGCGTTTTATGCTCGTGTCGGCGTAGCGCGTATGGAGGTGCTGTTCGAAATCCTGCAGCCAGGCCTTGTCCACGTCGAACAGCTCGACCGTCCGGTTCTGGGAATACCGTCCGATAATATGCCGCAGCGTCTGGTAGCCGGCCGCCGTATTGTGTTTCTGCATGGAGTCCCTGAAATAGGCGATGCGTTCTTCGAACAGGTCGTCCAGCGTTTTGCGCGACGGCGGTTTCCGCCCCGAAGCCTCGAGCAGGCTCTGCACCGAATAGGCCATGCCCTGCCGTTCGTAATCCAGCACCTTGTTTTTCAGGCACATCAGTTCCGATTCGATAAGGGCGTTCATATTCATCGAAAGGGGATGGCGTCCGCGTACTTCCTGTTTCGCCGTATTCCAGAGTTTTGCGGGGCAGGAGAGCCCCGTACTCTTGTATTTACGTTTGCCGTTGTAACAGACCCGGATCATGACGGGGTGTTCGCCGTTGGCAAGGGTCTTGGAGGTGTAAAGGAGCGCGGTAATGGTAGCTTTTGCAATTTTCATCTTTTTTCCGGTTTACGCTATGGTTTACAAATTAAGGGGCGGAAAAAGCCCCGTTGCCCCGGCAACATATGTCCTATGCGATTGATATGCAATAATAAATCCGGCCTTATTCCCCGTCGGGAAAAGGCACAAGAAAAATCCCTCTTCGGGAGAGGGATTCATCCTGTGGCCGCGCATGCCGATCAGCCTTTGCGCTTGTAGCGCGAGGGGCTTGTGCCGGTATGCTGCTTGAAGTATTTGCCGAAGAACGACTGGGTCGAGAAATTGAGGTGGTAAGCGATTTCCTGGATACTCATTCCCGAGTATTTCAGCAACGCTTTGGCCTCGAGGATCACCGACTCGTCGATCCAGCCCGCAGCAGTTTTCCCGCTGACTTCCTTGACGACCGATGAAAGGTATTTAGGCGTGATATTCAACTGTTTGGCATAGAAACTCACGTTGCGTTCCCGCTTGTTGTACTGTTGTAACAGGGACATGAATTCGTCGAAAAGTACTTCGCAGCGCCCCTGTTTGATTCCGCCGGGCTGCTCGCGCTGGTTAATCTCGGTGATGATGTAGAACGCCGTGGTAAAGAGCGTGCGGATGATCTCGTGGCGGTAACGCTCCTTGTCGCTGCGCAGCATGGTTTTGATCAGTTGGAACAACTGGCGTATCTCATCCACGTCCTGCGGCGCGACTTCCAGCACGGGGGCTTTCCCGAAGCGCATGTAGACCGGCAGCGAGGTAGAAAGGTCTATCTGGATTTCGTTGACGAACGACTTGGAGAAGGCGAGGAAATAGGCTGCGGCGTTCGCCGAACATTTCACCGTGCGGATGATGCTGTCGGGATTGAAAAAGACGATCGTATTGGGTTTGACACTGTAATTCTGCATGTCGATCGACACGGTCGCCTCGCCTGTCATCATGATGATGGCCGAAAAACCGTCGATCGAAGCCGGGTACTCGGCCGTCGTATTGTTCTGTGCAGAAAGCGTTGTGATTACCAGATCGTCGGAGAGATAGAACACATCGTTCATCTCCTTTTTGATACGGGAGATCGAAACCTTACGCAAGTTCTCCCTTCCGCTCTCCCTTATCGCCCTTGCCGTTTTGATAGTATCCGCCATATCGTCGTGGTATTTCGGACAAATGTAACATTTTTCATACGCAAATGCAATATCTCGTGCAAAAAACAAAGGAAACGCAATGTCCGCGGCCGGATTTTGTCCCGCCTTTATTTCCCCTCCTCGCGGGGGCACATCACACGCAGGCCGCCGGCGATACACTCAATATGCAGCGGAAATTCGGCACCCTTCTGGCCGTCGACGTCCGTAGGTTCGTTGAGTGTCGAGACGATGTCCAGCGCCCGAACCCGCAGGTGGCGGACGATCTTGGGGTTTCCGCCCAGCAGGTAACGCCCCATGGCCAGCGTCGAACGCAGGAAATTCTTCTTTTCGAGCATCAGGCAGTCGAACAGGCCGTCCTTGATCGACGACCGGCGCGCAAGGCGGAATCCCCCGGCGGTTTCGCCGTTGAAAACCAGCACCATGAGCGAATTGAAATCGAACGCCTCGCCGTCGGCCACGACCTGGAGCGGCACGGCGTGCATCGCCCGGAACTCCTTGACCCCTTCGATGATATAGGCCAGCTTGCCGATTTTGTGCTTGCGTTCGTCGAGCGTACGCTGCGAGGTGGTGGTAAAGATGCCGAAGCTGAAAATATTGACGAAGTAGAGGCCGTTCACACAGCCGCAATCCACCCGGTCGATGGCGCCCGAGGCAATCTGCCTTGCTGCTTCGAGCGGTTTGTGCGACATGCCGAGCGCCCCGGCGAAATCGTTGGCCGTACCTGCGGGGATTACCCCCAAGGGGATATCTAGCCCCTTGCTTTTCATGGAGTTGACCACATAGTTGACCGTGCCGTCGCCGCCGGCCACGACCATCAGGCTGATCTGCTCGTTGCCGTCGAAGGGATTGGCTTCGAAGTCGATCGGCTGCGGGGTAATCTCGTAGCCGTAAGCCCGGAATACGGTGCAGATGCTATCGGTACAGTGGCCGATCTTGCACTTGCCGGATTGGGTGTTGTAGAGGAAAACTGCGCTTTTCATAAATCGGTTATTGCATGATTGCCGCCTTCATGGCGGGCGAAACATACTCTTCATAGCCATCCGCGCCGTCGGCGAGGATGAAATAGACTTTCATCCGGGGCATGGACTTCGCCGCGGCCAGCGCATCGTCGGCCCCCATCGCCAGGAACATGGTTCCCAGGGCGTCGGCCTCGGCGCAGGTCGGAGCCGCGACCGTCACCGACAGCAGGCGCGAAACGGCGCTGCGCCCCGTGCGGGGGTCGATTGTGTGGGCGATCTTGTTGCCCTTGGCATCGAGGTAGAAACGGCGGTAATTGCCCGAGGTGGCCAGGCCGCCTTCGGTCATCCCGATACGCCGCTGGAGGTATTCGCCGTTCGACATGTTGCCGTCGAACGGGGTCTCGATGCCGATGCGCCACGGATCCCCCTGCCGGTTGACGCCCTTGCAGCGGACTTCGCCGCCGATGTCGACGATGTAGTTCCGGGCACCGAACGACTCGACGAGCTGCGCGAGCAGGTCGACGGTATATCCTTTGGCGATCGAATTGAAATCCAGCTGCACACGGGGATCGTCCTTTATCAGGCGGCCGTTTTCGATGCGCACCTTTTGACGGCCCACGAACGCAAGGATCGAATCGACGTTCGGGTTCTCCTGCGCCTCTTTCCCGGCGAAGCCCCACGCCTCGACGAGCGGTTTGACGGTCACGTCGTAACGGCCGTCGCTCAGCGAGCTGATGCTGTCGGCCAGGCGGAGGTTGAAGGCGATATGGCGGTCGACGCTGTCGGTCTGGTTGCGGTTCAGGCGGCTCAGCAGCGACGCCGGGTCGAAGATCGACATCGAGGCCTTGGCCTCCCGGTCGAGCGCCATGACGGCGGCGTAGAGCTCCTGCGGCGAAGTGCCCTGCACGTCGGCCACCACGTGCAGCGTCGTGCCGAGCATCGTCCCGTCGACGGTCGTATAGGAAACCTTGCCGCCGCAGCCCCACAGGAAGGCTGCGCACATCGTCGCGAGGAGTGCGAAAATAAGCGTCTTTACCATAACGTAGACTTGTTTTGCCGCAAAAATAGTATTTTCCGGAGTTTAAGGCGATAAATCCGTGTAAAAAAGGTAAATAATTTTTCATTTGCCATGCTTAATTGTCAATTATTTCGTAACTTTGCCGGACGCTCTGGCGTTATCCACGGTAAGGGGGATGCGTCGTAGAGTGGAATTTAAATAAACTTTCAAAAATGGCTTATTTAACAGCAGAGAAAAAGCAGGAGCTTTTCGGC